>JBAUGH010000776.1:0-8709 GCA_049679565.1 Acidobacteriaceae bacterium | reverse complement strand
GTGTTGGCGATGATGCACGATGGCTGCCCTGCCCTGAACGGCAAAGCGAAGCACGTCGCCAGCAACTCCGCGAACGAATGGCCGTCGACTTCGCGCACGGCCCACCCAAACGCTCGCCACCGCTCGGCGAGCGGTTCCATGCGGATGGTGTTCTCGGTGAAATCTCCCTGCTGGATCCGGTTGCGATCCACGATCACCGTCAACCCGTCCAGCTCGTACTGGGTCGCGGCCATGGCCGCGTCCCACTTGCTGCCCTCCTGCAGTTCGCCGTCGCCGGTCAGTACGAAGGTTCTCCAGGAGGCACTGTCCATTTTGGCGGCCAGCGCGCAACCCACCCCGACGGGCAGCCCGTGGCCCAGGGGTCCGGTGTTCGCCTCGACCCAGGCGACTTTGTTGCGGTCCGGATGCCCGTTGAGCCGCGAGAGCGGCTGCATGTAGCTATCGAGTTCTTCCGCCGGCAAAAGTCCTCGCGCCGCCAGGGTTGCGTACAGCGCTCCTGAACAGTGTCCTTTGCTCATGATGAAGCGATCGCGCAGCGGGTTCCCCGGTCCTGCGGTGCCCAGCCGCAACACGGCAAAGTACAGAGCGGTCAGAATGTCCGCGGAAGACAGGTCGCCGCCCGGATGCCCCAGCCCCGCTCGCTGCACCATTCTGAGGCTCTGCATCCGAACCCACGCAGCCTGGCGCTGCAACTCAGGGATGCCCGGTGCGATTGCGCGCTCTGCTTCGGCGTGCTCGATCTTCGACTGCGGTGCGGCCATATTATGGAAAGAACCTCTCCGAATTGCCTGTTTTTGTCGCGCCGGGTCCATCCTGGAGATGTGCGCTGCACGAACCCTGAGGATGCCCCGCCTGCGTTTTGCTCTTCAGCCCGTTCGTCCGTTGCCTCCGGCCGAAGCCGACCGACGAGTCCCGGTCAGCGAAGAATGCGCTTTCTTTCCGCTTCCCTGGGCAGCCAGCAGCGCTAGAGCCGTCGGGTGATCGGTGATCAGCGTGTTGACCCAGCTTCCACGCAGAGCCGCCAGGATCGCTTCCACTTTGCGCTGTCCGCCCGCCACGCCAATCACGCATGGCGTCCTCTTCAGATCCTGAAGGGGAATGCTGATGACCCGCGAACTGAACGCGCTCCGCACCGGCAGGCCGTTCGCGTCGAAGAACTGCAGACAGATGTCCCCAACCGCGCCGGCTTCGCTGAGCACGCGCATCTCCTGCTCGCCAAAAACGTTGCCGCTGCGACGCAGCATGCGCGACGGCTCCAGCGCCCCAATGCCTACCAGGGCAATATCGAGGCTTCCGAACAGCGACATGGCCTGCTGCACGTAGGGATCGTTCAGCAACACATTGCGCGCGGCCTTCGATCCGACGATACCTGGCGCAGGCAGCAAAACCGGCGTCGCCAGCAACAGATGCGCCAGCCGCTGCGTCAGCTGCGTAGCGTGGGACTGCACTCCAGGATTTCCGATGCCTCCCAGGATCTGCACGACTTTGCCGCCGCCCTCGCTGCGCGCCGGCTGCAACCCGTTCACCATGGCCAGCAGGGCCTGGCTCCAGCACGAAATGCCGATTACCTCATGCCCTTTCACCGTCGATTCGATCAGGTACGCCGCAGCTCCGCCCAGATCGCGGGCGATCGTGTCTTCGTCCGATCCCGACTCGATGACAATCGCCTCCTTCAGCCCGAAGGTCTCCTCCATGGCTTCTTCGACCTCGGAGTGTATCCCAGCGGGAGCCGATACAGTGGTGCGCACAATCCCGATCGCCTCCGCCCTCCGCAGCATCCTCGACACTGTCGATTGATGAATGCGCAGACGCTTACTGATGTCGGTTTGCCGAATGCCCTGCACGTGATACAAGCGTGCGATTCTTGCGATGAGTCGAAGTTCGTCGATGCGGGCCATGGGCTTGAAGTGGATTGCCGGCGGTGATGAGCTTGTTTGTCGGCCTGGCCATCACGCCGGGCAGACCGCTTTGCACGTTTCGAACTGCCGCTTTCGGGCAGTTCCGGGCAATTGTCTGGTGGCGAGTATACACATTATCCCGTGCTGCATGTCTATGCATATTGCGCTTCGAACGACGATGCGTGCCGCGCCAGGCATGATTATGCGGGTTTTCGTCCGGCGTCTCCGCATCCAGAGGATGTACAGTGCAAGAGAGTTCGCCCGAACCCCAGGAGATTCATGCGATCCTCGGCCGACGCCTCCTCTCACCTCACTCGCCGTCAGCTGCTCGCCGGTCTGGGCGCATCTGCATTCTGTTGCAAAGCATCCCGCCTCTATGCGGACTCCAAACTCACCGCCCGTCTTATCGTCGATCCCGAGACACGCGGCGTCACACTGCCCGCCAATTTTACCGGCCTGAGCTATGAAGCGGCGCAGCTCGTCAACCCGGACTTTTTCTCTCCCACGAATCATGCGCTCATCGGCCTTTTCCGAGAACTTGGGCGCCGCGGCGTCCTGCGACTGGGGGGAGGCACCAGTGACTACACGGTGTGGACTCCTTCCGGCGTGACCGGACCAGCGCCGTTCGCCGTCTTCGGCCCGGACACCAGCCAAGGCGCAAAAGTCGATCGCCCCATTACGCCGCGCGCCATCCGCAACCTTCGCGGCTTTCTGGATGCCACCGGGTGGGATTTGCTTTACGGCCTGAACATGGCTCGCGGAACTGCGGCCGCCGCTGCCGAGGAAGCGGCCTTCGTCCAGCAAACGATCGGACCGCGCCTCATCGCATTCCAGTGCGGCAACGAGCCGGACGCCTGGCGGACCCGCTATCGTCCCGCGACATTCACCTTCGACGATTTCTTCGCCGAGTGGCTGGTGTTCTCTGCAGCGGTCCGCGGCCGTGTGCCGGACGCTCGTTTCGCGGGTCCCGATATCTCGAACAAGATACCGTGGCTGATCCAGTTCGCCGAGCGCACCCATGGCCGAATCGCGCTGCTGACCAGCCACTACTATGCCGAGGGCCCCGCCGGCAGCCCCAATGCGACCCTCGATCGCCTGCTGGCGCCGAATCCGAAACTGATCACTGACCTGCGCGTCATCGAACCCGCCGTCCACGCCGCGGGAGTTCCGTGGCGCATGTGCGAGGGCAATTCCTGCTGGGACGGCGGCAAGCCGGGGGTCAGCGATACTTTCGCTTCCGCTCTGTGGTGCGCCGACATGATGCTGCAGTTCGCCCAGGCCGGGTGCGCGGGCGTCAACCTTCATGGCGGCGGCAACGGATACTACACGCCCATCGCCGGCGACGACCGGAGCGGCCTCGTCCGTCGCCCCGAATACTACGGGATGCAATTCGCCGGGGCTTTCTCCGGCGCCACGCTTCTCGCCTCCACGCTCCAGTGCGAGAGCGATCGCGTGACGGCGTATGCGGCCGACCAGGAAGACCGTCGACTGCTGGCCGTCTTCAACAAATTGGAAACTTCGCTTTCCATCACGGTCAGCGGACTCCCGCGTCACGCCCCGCGCCGCGCGCCTGAAGTGCTCGCCGCTCCGGACATCGACAGCAAGGATGGCGTCACCCTCGGCGCGTCCAGGGAAATCTCCGTTGCCAGCCATGGCGGGAACACTCTGCTCCTGCAACTGCCTCCGTATCGCGCCGCGCTTCTGCGGTCATAGCGCGGAGAGCGTTCCGAATTGTTATGCGGTCACGTCCACCTTATAGCGCGGCCAGAGCGCGCGGATCGCATGGTGATCCACTCCCGGCTCGCGATCGCATTCCACCGCAATCACCGTCACCGGATCGTCCGGGGGTTCGACGGGTAGTCCTGTGATCTGCAGGGAATACGCATCCTGCCGGAATGCCAGCTTCTGCCCGGTCTTCAGCAGCCGTGCCGAGAGCGCGCGTCCCTGCACTCCGCCGACTGCAACTACCGTCGCCGGCCGGAAGAACGACAGCCACTGCGCCGCCGGTGTTTTTCCCGGCCAAAAGTAAACGTGAATGTACAGGGTGTTACCGCGGCGGCTGAAGTTGTCGTAGTTGCCGAAGCTGGGGAAGTTGCCACGCTCCGTTCCGTAGATCGCTTCCCCGTTGGTCGTGAGCCAGCGTCCCACGTCTTCCAGAATCTGCACCGAAGCCGCGGGCACGTTGCCTTCGCTATCAGGCCCGATATTGAGCAGGTAGTTGCCACCTCCCTGCGCACAGCGCGCCAGGTTGTCGATGACCGTGCGCGGCGTTTTCCATTCGTGGTCTGCTGCCTGATAGCCCCAGCCCTCGTTCAGGGTCATACACGCTTCCCATGCCCGGCCCTTCTTCGACGCCTCTACATGCTGTTCCGGCGTGGAGAAATCTCCCTCCAGTCCGTTGCGATTGTTCACCACGATGTCCGGCTGCAGTTCGAAAACCATGCGGTTCATGCGTTCCGCCTCCCACTGCTCCGGAGTCAGCGGCCAGTCCACGTCGTACCAGAGGATGTCGATCTTGCCGTAGTTCGTCATAAGCTCGCGGATGAGGCCGTGGGTGTATTCCACAAAACGTTTGCGCGCCGCCTCGTCCGTCGCGCAGCGTGCGCCGTCGGGGTGATGCCAGTCCATCAGCGAGTAATAGAAGCCGATGCGCATTCCTTCCGCGCGAGCTGCCTCGACAAACTCGCGCACCAGATCGCGTCCCGGCCCCTGCTTCGGAGCGCAGTAATCGGTCAGCTTCGTGTCGAACATGCAGAACCCTTCATGGTGCTTGGTCGTCATCACCATGTACTTCTGCCCCGCGGCCTTCGCCAGGCGGGCCCATTCGCGCGCCGCGCCCTCCTTCGGATGGAAATGCCTGGCCAGAATCTCGTATTGCGGAATCGGAATCCCTTCCGACTCCATCACCCACTCCTGCTGGCCAATCACGCTGTAGAGGCCCCAGTGGATGAACATTCCGAACTTTGCCTCGCGCCACCAGCGCATGCGGCGGGCCCGGGTGGCTGCCTCTGCGGCTTCTTCCTCGTGGGCTGCCGGCTGCGTGAAAGAGCCGCCCGACTCCAGAGCCGCTGCGGGGATGCAGGCCGCCGCGGCGGCAACTCCCAGGGTTTTCATCAACGAGCGCCGCGTAAGCGAGTGGAGCGCTTCATTTCCGTCATGTGGCATACCCGCACGATTCTCGCATGACGGCAGGCCGGCATTCGAGGGGTCGGTTCTCTCTTGTTTTCTGTTACATATTTATGCAGCCATGTTCGGATATGTTGACAACTTTCTTTTCGGGTCCCTATAGTTCATCTCGCCACCGAACCGGAATCCTTCCCCAGTTCTCCAGAGGAATTTCACGGCCGGTCGCGAAATGCGCAGGAAGCCCTGCTGCCTGCCACATCCACCGAAGATGCCGGCCGGGGCTCGGTTTCAGACGGCGGCCTGGTGGGAGGGCCCAGCGGTCCACAACAAAAACCCGCGCGTTCGAATGGCATCTTTTACGGAGGAACCAGTGAACAAACTCATCGCCGTCCTGCTCATCTGCATGGCTTCGGCGTCTGCCCAGGAGTTCCGCGGCAGCCTTACCGGCCAGGTCACAGACCCAGCCGGCGCCGCCGTTGCCAACGCCGCTGTTCTGGTTACCAGCATCCAGACCGGTGCCGTCTCGAAGACAACCACCACAGGTCAGGGCTATTACACGGTTCCCTTCCTCGCGCCAGGCTCCTACACGCTGCAGGTGACGGCACCCGGATTCGCCAGGTACCTCGAGCCTTCGGTAGAGATCCAGACGCAGCAGAACGCCACGGTCAACGTCCACCTCACCGTTGGCGCGGTGAGTCAATCCGTCACGGTCAGCGCCGCCGAGCCCATGATCGACACGGCCGACGCCTCCACCGGCCAGGTGCTCACCACCGAACAGGTGCAGGACCTGCCCAGCAACGGCCAGTCACCTCTGGGCTTCGCCCGCATCGAGTACGGCGCGGTCTCCAAAGCCAAGCACGCCGTCGCCCAGGCGCTGCCCTACAACAACAGCACCGTCGATGACTTTTCGCTCGGCGGCGGCCTCTCCTCTTCAAATGAACTGCTCCTCAATGGCGTCCCCAACATGGAGGACGGCAGCCGCACCGCCGGCTTCAGCCCCTCGATGGACTCGGTGAACGAAATCCGTGTGGATGAATTCAACGCCAACGCGGCCATCGGCGACACCTCGGGCGGCACCGTGAATATCACCACCAAAAGTGGCACCAACCAGTTCCACGGGGCCGCGCGCTGGTTCTATCAGGGCGCCGGCTGCTCGGGTCTCGACGGCAATTTCGCCAGCCGCTCCGCCAATAACTGCAGCTGGTTTGCAGCGCTGCCCTATTCGCAGAAAGTGAACGGCGCGGTTCCCAGCGCCACGCACCAGAACTTTTTTACCGGCACCATCGGTGGCCCGGTCTGGATACCGAAAGTCTTTAATGGCCGTAACAAGCTGTTCTTCTTCTATTCCTACGAAGCGACCGTGGGGCAGCAACCGCCCGCGCAGACGATTGGCGATGTGCCTACCGCGGCTGAGCGCCAGGGTGATTTTTCCGCGCTGCTGGGGCTTGGCAGCACCTACCAGCTCTACAATCCAAACTCCGCGAGCGGCACCACCACGACCTACAAACGTACGGCGATTCCCAACAACTGCCTCACGGGCGGCTCGGCGAATTGCTCCGTCAATGCCGGTCTCACTCTCGATCCCGTAGCGCTCGCCCTGCTCAAGTACATTCCCCTGCCCAACTACAACGGGCCCACCACCAAGGCTGACGGTGAAAACAACTACTTCGCCTACACGCCGGTAATCAACGACTACCGCTCCCACATGGGGCGGATCGATTACAACATCAGCACGACCAATAAGATCTTCGGCGAAGCCCACCGCAGCCGCTACATCAACTCGCAGAGCAACTACTTCAACGACATCGCCAGCGGCACCACATCTGACATCATCCTCTTCGGTGGCGTCGTCGATGACATTGAGACCTTCAGCCCGACGCTGGCTCTCGATACCCGCCTCGGTATGAGCCGCTACGACAGCAGCAACTCCGAGCCCAGCTCCGGCTTCAATCCTGCTTCGGTGGGGTTTCCGGGTTACCTTGGCACGAACTCTACAGCGCTGGCCATGCCTCACATCCAGTTCACCGATGCCACCAGCCCGCTGGGCATCAGCACGACGCCCGGCTCACTGGAGAATTTCGATACGATCCAGTTCTACAGCATGCTGACCAAAGTAAAGGGACGCCACACCATCATCGGCGGGGTCGATATCCGCGCCAACAAAGGCTCCTATCTCACGCCCACTAACGCCGACGGCCTCTTCCAATTCCAGAACAGCACGGGGAATGCCGTCTCACAGTGCAGCAGCAACCAAAGCTCCTGCGACGCTGCGCCCAAGTTCGGGAGCGCGTTCGCGCTCTTCATGCTCGGTCTGCCCACCGCCGGCTCATACACTGTCGCGGCTCCGTTCCAGTTCAACAATTTTTACAATGCCTTCTTCATCCAGGATGACTGGAAGGCTACCTCCGACTTCACTGTGAGCGCCGGGATTCGCTTCGAGCATGAAACCCCGGTCACGGAAAGCAACAACCGCATGGTGAATGGCTGGATTCCGACGACCGCGAATGAAGCGACCGGCCCCGCGGAAGCCGCCTACCAGTCCATTTATTCGAAAACCACGCCCGCGCCGCTGGTTTCGCCGTCCGCCTTCCAGCCCACCGGCGGCATCACGTTCGCCTCGTCGAGCAACCGCTATGCCTACCATACGGCGCCGCTGTACTACAGTCCGCGCATCGGGCTCTCGTGGTCGCCATCCGCTCTCCGGCATAAGGCTGTCTTCCGCGCCGGCTTCGGTGTTTATGTCAACCCATTCGGCGACTATAACCAGGGGCAAAGCTACGGGTACACCGGCACCACCACTTTTGTTACCTCCAATAACAACGGCTTTACCCCGCTGAGCTGGGACGATCCGTTCCCGACTGCCAGCAATCCCATCCAGCTGCCGACCGGCAACGCGCTCGGCGTCAACACCGATCTCGGCCAGGCCATCAAGTTCTATGCTCCGGTCAAGGTTCCCTACTCTGAACGCTCCAGCCTCGATGTGCAATACCAACTCTCCCACAACATGATCGCGGAGATCGGCTACGTCAATGACGACGAGGTCCACCTCTCCTACAGCAACCAGATCAGCAGCACGCCACTGGTGCCGTACCTGTGCCGCTGCGCGAAGCAGAACGCGGCCACGCAGGCGGAGCTGAATGCGACGGTTACCAATCCCTTCAAAGGCCTTACCGGCATGACCGGCAGTCTCGCCACCAACTCCACCATTCCTGAGGCGACTCTTCTCCAGTCCTACCCGGAATATTCCAGTGTGACGGCGTCCCTTGAGCCTGGGGCCACGGCCAATTTCAACGCGCTACTCGCCCGTTTCTACCGGCAGATGAGCCACGGCTTCACCCTGAACGCCAATTTCGAGTGGTCGCGCCTGCTCGGTTACTTCGGGCAGCTCAATCCGGGCGACGTCCTCAACTACCAGGAAACCAGTTCCGACTACCCCTACAACCTCTCGATCTATGGCACCTACCAGCTTCCCTTCGGCCAGGGCCGCGCCTGGCTCAACCAGAATCGCTGGTACAACAACGCCATTGGCGGATGGCAGGTCTCCGGCATCTATCACTTCCTCTCCGGCATGCCCATCCAGTGGGGCAATGCCATCTACACCGGCAGCGGGTGGAACGACTTCCACAACGTCCAGCACAGCAGCGCCAATGTCCTCGGCCAGAAAGTCTTCAACACTTCCGCGTTC
>JBAUGH010000775.1:0-2076 GCA_049679565.1 Acidobacteriaceae bacterium | reverse complement strand
ACCCAGAGGGTAGCGGCGCATGCCACGATGATGAACCAGGCGACCACATCGGTGAAGATCGAGCCTACGATCACATCCACGCGCGACCCCGCGTAGGACTCCTTCGTGACGCCTTTTTCGACAATCGACGACTGCAGGTAGAACTGCATCCACGGCGCGATGGTGGTGCCGATGACGCTGACCACCATGAAAACGTAGTCCTTGTCGCGCAACACGGCCATCTTCGGGATCCTGATGGTTGCCAGCCAGGCCTCGTGCCAGCCGGGATGGGCCAGCACCCCGGCGATGATGTACGTGAAATAAAACATGGAGGCGACGAGGAAGATTTTCTCCACGCTCTTATAGTCGCCGCGCACCGCCAGCAGCCATACCAGGGCCGCGCAAATCGGCACGGAAATGTATTTCGAGACGTGAAAGAGCTGCAGGCTGCCGGCGATTCCGGAAAACTCGCCGATGATGTTGCCGTAGTTCACCAGCACCAGCAGCAGCATGATGATGATGGTGATGCGGAGGCCGAATTCCTCGCGGATGAGGTCGCTGAGGCCTTTGCCGGTGACCGCGCCCATGCGCGCGCACATCTCCTGCACGACGATGAGCGCGAGGGTGACGGGCAGCATGGTCCAGAGCAGCGTGTAGCCGAACTGCGCGCCCGCCTGGGAGTAAGTGAAGATGCCGTTGGGATCGTTATCTACATTCGCGGTGATGAACCCGGGGCCGAGCACGGCCAGGAAGAGCAGAATCCGGGTTCTCGAGCGTTTCAGCATGTCGATGCAGGGCTTCAGTTCTTTGGAAAGTGGCCGCGCGGAGGTGCGAGCGAAGACTCAGTGTAGGCGACGAGACGGTATTTGTCGCCCGTGATTTGGTCCCGTTTGTGGCCGCAATTGTGCTCGGCGCAGAGGCTTTCTGTAGACTGAAATCCAGCATGGCTCGTCGATCTGCCTTTTTGGCACGCCCCGCGGCGCTCTCCCTGGCTGCAGCTTCCTTGTTCGTCTTCTTTGCCGCCCTCGCGCAGGCCCAGGGTACGCGTCTGTGGACCGAGCAGAGCTTCGAGGATCTGGAGCGCGGCACGCCCAACGGCGTGGCCATCACCAGCGACGGACACCTGGTTCCTGGGCCTCAGAGCCAGGCGCTTTATACGACGCCTTCCACTTATGTATGGTCGGTTGCCGCGGATCGTGAAGGCGACGCTTACCTGGCCACCGGCACGCCGGCCACGGTGGTGCGCGTCACCCCCGAAGGCAAGGCGACCACCCTCTTTACCAGCCGCGACATGAGCGTGCAGGTGGTGCGCGTGGGCCCCGATGGCTCGATCTATGCCGCCACCCTGCCGTCCGCGAAGGTTTACAGGATCGACCCGCATACTGCCGGCAAGACCGACGAGACAGCCACCCTGGTTTTCGACCCGGCGATGACCGAGGAGAAGCCGAAGTACGTGTGGGATCTCGCCTTCGACGGGCAGGGACGGTTATACGTCGCTACGGGAGCACCGGCGGCCATCTACCGAATCGCGCCCGGCGGCAAACCCACGCTGTTCTACAAGAGCGATGAGGAGCACATCCGCTCCCTGGCCTTCGATAAGGCGGGCAATCTGATTGCCGGTTCCGACGGCACTGGGCTGATCTACCGCATCGATCCCGCAGGCAAGGCTTTTGTGCTCTACGACGCGCCAAAGAAAGAGATCACCTCGGTGATCGTCGCGCCCGATGGGACGATTTATGCAGCGGGTGTTGGCGACAAGGGACGCAACAATCTGCCGCCGCTGCCGGTCACCGGACAAGCTACTGTCACGGCGACGATTACGATCATCCAACCTGGCTCGGTGCAGGCCTTCAACGGCAATACGCTTGTCCCGGGAGGCTCGCAGCTGTACGAGATACCGCACGGCGATCAGCCTCCACGCACTCTATGGGACAGCAAAGACGACATCCTGTACGCTCTGCACTGGACGCCGGATGGCGTGCTGGCCGCGACCGGGAATCGCGGCCGCATCTACAGGATTAAAGAAGACGGCACCTGGGCCGACATCGCTCACCTCGAAGCATCGCAGGTGACTGGCTTTGCCGATACGCCGGGCGG
>JBAUGH010000774.1:0-9774 GCA_049679565.1 Acidobacteriaceae bacterium | reverse complement strand
GTACAACACTGAGTGCGGATTGATCCCGATCCAGAGTTCGCGTGGCCGGAAGTTTGCCAGCACTGCCGGCATTCCTCCGATGTGGTCGGCATGCGCGTGGGTAATCGCCACCGCATCCAGACGCCGGATCCCACGCGCCCACAACACCGGCGAAACCACATCCTCGCCAATGTCGAAATTCGAGTTCTGCTGGTTTGGATTGGCGCCGCTCAGCCCTCCGGCGCCAACCAGTCCCCCCGCGTCGATCAACAGCGTCTTGCCTTCTGGCGTGATAACAAGCAGCGAATCGCCCTGACCCACATCGATCGTGGAAATTTCCAGCGCGCCCGCCCTATGCTCAACCGGCCCAGGAAAGAAGACCGCAAGAGCGGCAGCCAGAAGCGCCGCGCATGCCGATCTCAAAGGAAACCGCTTCATGCGAATGAGAGCCAGCGCCGCAGCCGAGAACACGAGTGCGGCGGCGATCTCCCCAGGCTGCGGTGCGGGAATGCGAAAATCTCCGAGGCGTGTTGCTCCAAAGAGACGAACCACAGCCTGTACGCCGTGCAGCAGCAGAGCCACCGCCATCGCCGGCGCAATCGCCAGCCGGGGCAGCAGCAACACGAAAAGCAGCGTCAGCAGCGCCAGGGGCAGCAGAATTCCCAGCAGAGGCACAATCACGATATTCACCGGCAACGCCATTACAGTGATGCGATGAAAGTCGATCGCCATAGGCAGAAACATGAAGAGCTCGATGGCCAGCGAAGTCACGACCAGTTCCAGAACCAGCAACAAGCCCCGCACGCAGCGGGGCAACACGCCGAGCGCCAGGCGAGCGCCGATTAGCGGACGCAGCGCTGTCGCCGCCATGCGAAGGCTGACCCGGAACTGCGCGACACCCGGGGCCAGCGACGGATCGACAGGCAGCAGCCATAGATTCCGGGTTGCGCGCAGATACGGCCCGAAGGTCTTCTCCGCCATCGGCACCGCGATCCCGGCCACCGCAAAGACCGACAGCAGGGTCATCTGGAACCCGGCGTCGAGCAGCGCGCCGGGATTCGCCGCCAGCATCACCAGCGCTGCGAATCCAATGGCGTTCAGAGGATGACGCTCGCGCCACAGCAGCCGACCCACAAGATACAGAGTCACCATCCAGAAAGCGCGCTGGACCGGCTGCCCGAATCCGGTAAACAGCGCGTACGCGAGAGACAGGGCAACCGTCGCCAGCGAAGCCCATCCCCGTGACAGGCGCAGCCGGCGGCCGATCCAGAGGATCATCCCCGAAAAGATCGCCAGATGCATCCCGGAAACCACCAGCAGATGAAACGAGCCTGTCCGTTCAAACCCAACCCGTTGGCGATGGCCCAGCAGCGCGCGGTCGCCGGTCAGCATGGAAGTCAGCATGGCGGCGTCCTCGTGGGAGAGACGCAGAGCCTGCGGCTGCCATGAAGCCGCGGGCCGATCTGCAAAGTCGACGAGCCGCTCGCTGACTGCCTGCTGAACGCTGTGCAGTTGGCAAAGCATCCCCGAGCGGCGATTGGAACCCGTTATTGTTACATTTTCAGCATGGGCGCTGCCCAGTGCGCTGATCCCCTGCTGTCGCAGCCACGCGCCCGCGTCCCACACTCCGGGATCGAGGAACCGCTCCTCCGCATGCATTTCCACCCTTCCCTGCAGGGTTTCACCGCAGCGAAGCGCGGGAAAAGCAGCGCCCTCGGCGCCATAGAGCGTCAGGCGCAGCCCTTCGGCAGCGGGAAGCGGCCGCCCGTCCACCGATGCCACGCGCACATCGATCTGCTGGCTGCGCTCCTGGCGCAGCACATCGGAATAGGGAGCGAAGGAGTCGAGCGTGCGCGGTGTTGTGACGCGGACCACCGTGCCCTCTATGGCGTGCGATGTTTCGACCCCCGTGCGGCGCGAAGCCGGGGTGGGAGCCGGTGTGGCCCAGGCAATCCGCTCGAGCGGCGTGTGGCTCGGGGATCGCAGTTGAACTTCAGCGCAGAAAATTCCCGCCAGCACACACAGGGCCCCGGCCGGCAGCAGCGCAATCCGAGGAGCAGACCGGGTCGCCGCCAGAGACAGGCCGACCAGCAGCACCGCGGCCATCAGCACCATGCCGGGCTGAGTCCACCGCGCCTGCGTCAGCAGATCGCCCCCGGCAAAACACACGGCAATGAACAGAGCCGGCGCGGCCAGATTCGCGACAGGCGGCGCAACGGTCCGTGGAACGGGCACGCTCAACGCATGGGTTTGCTGCGAAATGGCGAGGGAGGTGGCCATGACCGGCGCTCGCCTCGGTCAGCCCAGCGAAAGATGCGTCACGCTCTCCAGATGGAAGGTTTGCGGAAACAGATCCACAAGGTGGATTTTCCTGAGACGATAGCCGGATTCTAACAACGCGGCGAGGTCGCGGCTGAGCGTAGCCGGATCGCAGGAAACGTAGGTAATCTTGCGCGGCTGCAGCTTTTCCAGTGCGCTCGTCACCTCCGCACCCAGGCCCGCGCGGGGTGGATCGACAACCGCCAGATCGGGCGCCGGCGTTCTTTGCTCCACTGCGCGGCGCAGGAACGCAGCGGTGTCGGAGGCGACCGTGCGATGCGTCGTACCGCGCAGGTTCTCCCGCAGATCGCGCACCGCCGAGGCGGACGTCTCAACGGCAACCACACTCGCGAAATCCTGTGTCAGCGGCAGAGAGAACAGTCCGGCGCCGGCGTAAAGATCCCAGGCTGTGTCCCCCTTCTCCTCTCCGGTAACCTCCCGGACCAGTGAGTCGATGAGGAAGCGGTTCGTCTGAAAAAACGACCCGATGCTGACCCGGTATCGCCGGTCCTGCGAAGAATAAACCAACCATTCTTCTCCCCGCTGCGCGAGGCGTTTCGCCGGCGCGCGATCATCCTCCGCAGAGAAGCAGGCAGCGCCTGCAAGGCCAGGCAGAACACCAAGCAGCCCCGGCCAACTCGCCCCCAGAGCCTGCTCCGCGGCTTTCGCTGCGGCATCCGTGAAGAAGGAGGCGAGAATCGGCCCGTCTCCGGCGGTGAACAGCTCGACTTCCCTTACCCAGCCGCCCAGCCCCAGCGCTCCGCCTTCACGATGCAGAACTTCGATCGCACGCTGCAACTCCGGCGCGGCGATGGGACAGTTCCCGATCGGAAGATTGCGATGCGAATTGCGGTATTTGTAACAAAGCGAGAATGGATTCCGCTCGACGTGCAGCCGCACTCGATTCCGATAGCCCAGCGGCTCCCCGCTCAGGATGGCAATCTCCGGAATCTCGCGAATGTGCGCCCGTTCCAGCATTTCGCGAAGGATCGCGGCCTTCATGGCAAGCTGAGCAGGATAGCCGGCATGCTGGTAGTGGCAGCCGCCGCACTTCCCGAAATAGCCGCACGGTGGGGATCGGCGGTCCTCGCTCGCCTCCAGCACCGAGAGCAACTCCGCCGTTGCGTAGCTCCGCTTCTCTTCCGTGATATTCGCTTCCACCAGCTCGCCCGGCAGCGTGAACGGCACAAAGACGGCCTTGCCCTCGGCTCGGGCGAGACCCGCTCCTCCGTAAATGGGTCGATCGATGCGCAGCTGCAAGCTGGTCCTCTACTCCTGTCTCATGTAGAACAGGCTGAACCGCGGCAGATTGTGCTTTTCCAACAACCGCTTGTGGATCAACTGCTGCTCCAGTTGACGGATCTGCAGCGCCTGCATGCGGCGGCGGTAAGGAGCAATCTCCCGTTCGCTTTCTTCGCGAATGCTTTTGAGCTCCTCTTCGGAAATCGTGGCCAGCAGCGCGTTGCGCAGCCTTTCCTCAAGCACCGTGAGCGTGCGCTCCAGCTCCTCAGGGTTAGCCCCCGTCTCAGACGTTGAGGCCGCGAGCGCGATCAGGCGCTCCGCCGTTTCCATTGCCGTCTCGGCAGCCAGACCGTTCAGCTGCGCGGCCTTCAACTGGGCCGCCGCGGCCTGCAGATGGGCGGCAATGCGCTGCCCCTCGAATCCCGCCCGCGCCGCGTCCGCCTGCGGCCTGGCCAGGCCCAGCGAAGCCTCCTGCATGTCCTCCGCCGCGGTCATCACTTCCTGCGCGCACCACGCCAGCCCGTTGATCCGCCGCGAGGTTGGCCGCCTGCGCGCATCGTAGCGGTCGAACGCCGCGTCGATGCCCCGCAGCACCGCCTCCAGAGGAATGCCGGCGTCGCGCCACGTCTCGATCAGCGCCCAGTCCAGCGTGGAAAGCAGCAGGATCGACCCGCGCCGCCGCTGAAAGTGCTCTTCGATTTCGGTGAAGTAGTTGAAGTAATTGTCCACCAGCGTCAGGCGCCGTTCGTGCGCGCAGGCTCCGCCGCATTCCGCGCCGCGCGATTGCGGTCGTAAATCAAACGCAGGCCCTCGAGCGTCAGCCGCTCGTTCACCTCGGAAATGTATTTCGACTCACGCGCGATCAGGTGTGCCAGTCCGCCTGTGGCCACGCACTTCGTCTCACTGCCCAGCTCACCGATCATCCGCTCCAGAATCGAGTCGACCAGCCCGATGTGCCCCCAGAAGAGTCCGATCTGCAAATTGTCCACCGTATTCGTGCCGATGATTTTCGCCGGGCGGCGGATCTCGACTCTCGGCAATCGGGCCGCCCGCGCGAACAACGCTTCGGCAGAAATGTACAGCCCGGGAGCGATAGCCCCGCCCAGAAACTCCCCCTTCTTCGACACCACGTCGAAGTTGGTCGCGGTGCCGAAATCCACCACAATCGTCGGCCCGCCGTATTTGTGAAATGCGCCGACGCAGTTGGCCACGCGATCGGCGCCCACTTCGCCCGGATTGTCCGTCAGAATCGGCAGCCCCGTTTTCACGCCCGGCTCGATAAACAGCGGCTTCTGCCCAAAGGTGCGCTCGCAGAACTGGCGCAGGATCCAGTCGATCGGCGGGACAACCGAAGCAATCACAATGCCGCGGATGACGCGCGTCTCCACCCCTTCGCTTTCGAGCAGGCTGCGAACCAGAATGCCGTATTCATCCGCGGTTTGCGCATGGCGTGTGCTGATGCGCCACGTGGCACGCAGATCCCCGGTCAGTCCGTCGGCGTTCAGCGCGTAGACCGCGATGACCGTGTTGGTGTTGTTTACGTTCAGGACGAGGAGCATGGCTCTCTCAATTCTCTCTCACTCCGCCGGACAGAACGGTGCGCAGCCCTGCCGTCGTCTTCACCCGCAGAAATCCGCGCGCATCGAGTCCCGCGGTCGTGCCCGTGAATCCGCCGTTCTCGTCCACCCGCACCCTCTTCCCATGGATCCAGGAAGAGTTGGCCTCCAGCCGTTCGCGAAGGCTCTGCGCAGCCGAGGTGATGTCCGTGGAAGCGGTCAGCGCGCGGACCTCACGATCCAGCGATTGTAGCAAAGCGAGCAGCAGCGGCTGACGCGCAACGGGGTGACCCACGGCAAGCGAAAGCGACGTGGCGATGGACCGCAACTCCTCAGGAAAATGCTCCTGGCCGGAGTTGATGCCGATCCCCACCACCGCGTGGCGAACCCGCGTCACTTCCGCATTCAATTCGGTAAGAATGCCACAAACCTTTTTCCCATGGACCAGTAGATCGTTCGGCCACCGCAGATCCGCTTCGATGCCGGTTGCCTCGCGAATCGCCTCCTGCACCGCGAGCCCCGCGGCCAGCGAGAGCCACAGGATGTCGGCCGGCGGAATCTGTGGGCGCAGCAGGATGCTGACGTACAGCCCCGATCCGGGTGGCGACGACCAGGTGTGCGCGCCGCGCCCCCGCCCTGCGGTCTGCTCATCCGCAAAGTAGACGCTGCCATCTGCCGCGCCGGCCTCCGCTCTTTGCATAGCGTAGGCGTTGGTCGACGGAATCGAGGGAAAGAAGTGCAGCTTGCCGGCGAACCGCGAACCGGTCAGCGCCTGGTCCAGCGCAGCAGGATCGAAGGAGTCAGCGACGCCCGTCATGCCGGCGATCAGTAGATCTCCGCGGTGATGCGCATGGAGAGATCCACGGCCGTGGCGGAGTGGGTGAGCGCGCCCACCGAAATATAGTCGACCCCGGCCAGGGCGTATTTGCGAATGTTATCCAGCGTGATGCCGCCGGAGGCTTCGATGGGAATGTCCAGCCCGCGCTCCCGCACCCGCTGCACCGCCTTCTTCACTTCCGCGGGGGTCATGTTATCCACCAGCAGCGACTCCGCCCCGTGATCGAGAGCCAGTTCCAGCTCCTCGAAATTGCGCACTTCGATATCGATCACCTGTCCCTGCTTCCGCCGCTCCTTCGCGCGTTCCAGAACTTTCACGATGCCGCCGCCCAGGGTGATGTGGTTGTTCTTGATGAGAATCCCGTCGGAAAGATCGAGCCGGTGATTCTCGCCCCCGCCGCAGCACACCGCGTACTTGTCGAGAATACGCAGCCCGGGGATCGTCTTGCGCGTGTCCAGCACCTTGGCCCCCGTCTCGTCAATCTCATCCACGTAACGCCGCGTCAGCGTAGCGACCCCGCACATGCGCTGCATCAGGTTCAGGATCACCCGCTCGCACCCCAGAAGAACACGAGCATTGTGACGAATGACAGCGACCGCCTGGCCTTTCCGCAGATGGACCCCGTCGAAAATCTCCGGATGGCTCACAACTTCGTAGCGCCCGCTGCTGCGGCCGTCGAGACGCGCGAAGATTTCCAGGAACCGCGCAACGCAGCCAAGCCCCGAGAGCACGCACTCTTCTTTAGCCACAATCGTAGCCGACGCGCGCAGACTCGTATCGATGGTCAGCGCCGTCGTCACGTCGCTGTTGGCTTTGTCCTCCACCAGCGCCTGCTCCAGAATGGCTTCAATGCGGCGGCTCTTCCATTCCATAGCGTCTACTCCAGCTCCTCCAGAGCTTTGCGCGTCTTCTCCATCAGCAATTGTGCATCCAACTGTTGCTTTTTCAGGCCTTCGACAATGTGCGGCGGGGCCTTCGCCAGAAACGCCGGATTGCCCAGCTGCTTCTCCGCAGAAGCCATCACCTTCTCCAGCTTCGCCAGCTCCTTCGTGAGACGCTCGCGCTCGGCGGCAACATCCACCTGCTTTTCGTAGATTACCTGCACGTCGAACTGCGGCGTCGACCGAGTTGCGGCCCCTTGCAGCGAGGTGCTTACAAACTCCAGTTCCGAGACGCGGGCCAGCCGCTGCACGATTTCTGCATTCTTCTGGACGGATGCACGAATTCCTTCGGCGGTTCGCATGCGTATCGGGACCTGTTCTCTTTCCGGGACCTCGAGGTCTTTGCGCGTACCGCGTATGGCGACGATGAGCGATTGGAGAGTTCCCATCTCCGACTCAATCGCGTCGCTATACCCCAAATCGCCCCTGGGATAGGGGGCCAGGGCTATGGATTCAAACGGCGGATTTCCATCGTAAAACGCGTGCCATAATTCTTCGGCGAGGAAGGGCATAAATGGCGCGAGCAGCCGGAGCGATTCCTCAAATATCCCGCGAAGAACCCTCACCGTCGCGGCCGATCCTGATTGGTCGGCGGATGGGGTGAAATCAAGGAAGACCTTGACCATCTCCAGATACCAGTCGCAGAAATCTCCCCAAAAATACTGATACACCAGAGTCGCCGCTTCGTCGAAGCGATACCCTGCCAACGAACGGTTCACTTCGGCGGCGGTTCGATTCAGCCTGGAGATGATCCACTGCGATCCGAGCGGCCCCTGCTTTCCGGACAGCGGCGGGAGACTGGAATCCACTTCAATCCCCGCTTCCCGAGCCCGCTCCACGTTCATGAAAATGAACCGCGCCGCGTTCCAGATCTTGTTGGCAAACGCCCGGTATCCCTCCGTGCGCGCTTCGCTGAACGCAATATCCGTTCCCGGCGAGGCCATCGACGCCAGCGTGAAGCGCACCGCGTCGGTCCCGTACTTCTCCACAATCTCCACCGGATCGATGACGTTGCCTTTCGTCTTCGACATCTTCTGCTTGTCCGCATCGCGCACCAGCGCGTGGATATACACCTCGCGGAACGGCACCGTCTCCGCCAGCGCCCGCTTCGATCCATCCGGCGCCGGCACATCCTGCATGAACCAGCACCCCAGCATGATCATTCGCGCCACCCAGAAAAACAGGATGTCGAACCCGGTCACCAGCAGCGACGTGGGATAGAACGCGTTCAGATCCGCGGTGGACTGCCCCGCCGGCGGCGGCCATCCAAACACCGTCACCGGCAGCAGTCCCGACGAGAACCACGTGTCCAGAACATCGGTTTCCTGGGTGATCTCCGCGCTCCCGCAGTGCGCACAGCGGCTCGGATCCTGGCGCGCCACGGTGATTTCTTTGCACGCGGAGCAATGCCATGCCGGAATGCGATGCCCCCACCACAACTGGCGCGAAATGCACCAGTCGTAGATATTGTTCATCCACTCCAGGTAAATCTTTTCGTAATTCTCCGGCGTGAACCGGATCGCCTTGTTGCCCGTCTCATCGGCTTTCACCGCGGCGATCGCCAGCTCGGCAATCGACGCGCTCGCCCCCTCCGGCCGCTTGTTCACCGCGATGAACCACTGCGTCGACAGCCGCGGTTCCACCACCGTCCCGCACCGGCTGCACTTGCCGATGGCGTTCACGTGATCCCGCACCGCGCCCAGCAGCCCCTCCGCCTCCAGGTCTTCGAGCACCTTCTTCCGCGCCGTGTAGCGATCCAGACCCGCGTAGACTCCCGCTTCCGCGTTCATGTGCGCAGTTTCGTCCATCACCGGGATCGACGGAAGCTTATGCCGTTGCCCTATCGCGAAATCGTTGGCATCGTGCGCCGGCGTCACTTTCACCGCCCCGGTTCCGAAGTCCGACTTGACCCACTCATCCGCGATCACCGGAATCTCCCGCCCCACCAGCGGCAGTCGCAGCCTCTTCCCCACCAGGTGCGTGTAGCGCTCGTCCAGCGGATGTACCGCCACCGCCACATCTCCCAGCATCGTCTCCGGCCGCGTCGTGGCCACCGTCAGAAATTCGTTCGACCCGATCACCGGATACCGAATCTCCCACAGCTTCCCCTGCTGCTCCTCGTGCGTCACTTCCAGATCGCTGATCGCCGTCTGGCAGCGCGGGCACCAGTTCACGATGTACGCGCCCCGATAGATCAGCCCCTGCTGGTACAGCCGGACGAACGCTTCGCGCACCGCGACCGAGAGCCGCTCGTCCATGGTGAAGTACTCGCGCGACCAGTCCACGCTGGCGCCCAGCCGCTTCATCTGGTCGAGGATCGCGCCCCCATAGTGCCGGCGCCATTCCCACACCCGCTCCACAAACGCTTCCCGTCCCAGTTGCTGGCGCGTTTTTCCTTCGGCTGCCAGCTGCCGCTCCACCATCATCTGCGTCGCAATGCCCGCGTGATCCGTGCCCGGCAGCCACAGCGCGATATCGCCCCGCATGCGCCGCCAGCGGGTCAGGATGTCCATCTCCGTCTGGTTCAGCATGTGGCCCATGTGCAGCCGGCCGGTCACATTCGGCGGCGGCAGCAGGATAGTGAACAGATCGTGCCCCGCATTCCGCAGCTCCTCCACCGCGGCCGGCGCCGGCGTCTTTACTTCGAAAAGACGCTCCTCCACCCACGCCGCCGCCCAGCGCTCCTCCACGGTCGCCGGATCGTACGCTTTGGATAATTCGCGGCGCGATCCCCCGCCCTCAGGCGTCTCCATGCCGCTCTCCATGGTGCTTTTCGTTCCCTGGGACATTTCTTTTCACGATAGCGGTTTTTCAGCTTCGATGCAGCCCGACAGCCGTTTGCTCCGGGCAACAGAAAGGCCGCCGGCTGGCGGCCTTCCCCTCAGCAGATGACCCGGGA
>JBAUGH010000773.1:0-6584 GCA_049679565.1 Acidobacteriaceae bacterium | reverse complement strand
CGCCAGGGCAACTGCCCCCTCCGTCCCCCCATCGGATCATGTTGTACCTTTGGTTACCATCCCACGGAGTCGTAATGGTGGTTCGGGCCGTTCGCCAGTTTTTCGTTTTCTCCGCCGCCCTCGGCGTTTTCGCCTTCCTCGGCTTGGGCTCCGGTTGCGGCAGCCAGTCCAATCCCAATGCCGCCACTTCCGGTTCCGGAACCGGGTCGGGCGCAGGCGGTTCCCCCGCCGGTTCCGGCGGCTCCGGCCCCACGGGTTCGGGCGGCTCGGGCAGCGGCACCGGCACCAGCCCTGCTGCCGGCGCTTACGTCTACGTTTCTCTCGGCTCGGGCGCCATCCAGGGTTACAGCGCCTCCTCGTCCGGCGCCCTCACCCCCGTCAGCGGATCGCCCTTCCCCGCGCCCGGCGTGAACGCTCTTGGAACCAACGGAACGTTCCTGTTCGCGGCGGAGAGCAGCCAGAACATCATCACCTTCTCCATTGGCTCCAGCGGCGCTCTCAGCCAAACCTCCACCATCAACGCGCAGGCGCACAATACTTACGTCACCGACGGCGGCCCGCTGTCCCTCTTCACCGATCCCAAAGGCCTCGACGTCTACGACAACGACATCTACGCGGACGGCGCCAACAGCCGTTACCAGGCGTTCGGGGTTCAGTCCGGCGGCGCCCTCACCTACAGCGGTGTCACCACTTACGGCGACACCCAGCAGCGCGTGCTCTCCTTCACCGCCGACGACAGTTCCGCCTACGGCGCAGACTGTTATCACGGCGGGGACTACATCTACGGCTTCATGCGCAACGCCAGCGGCGCCCTAACCTACTTCGATCCCAAAGCCAGCCTCCCCACTCCCCCCAGCGGCGAGGGCTACTGCATTGGCGGCACTGCCGTCTCCCCCGATAACCACGTCGTCATCGCTCTCGGCGAATCGCCGGACGGCTACCAGGTGGGCAGTTCGCAGCTTGCCGTCTACACCATCAACCCGTCCGACGGCTCCCTGACCACCACCGACACCAGCGCCACCATGCCCACCGACCAGGTTGGCTCGGTCAACGATTACCGCTTCGACCCCGCCGGCGACACGCTGGCCGTCGCCGGCCAAAGCGGCGTCCAGATCTACGGCTACTCCGCCGGCAAACTCGCCGCCGAAGGCGGCCCGCTCACCGCCGACCCCATCAGCAAAGTCGAGTGGGATACCACCGGCCATCTCTACGCCCTCAGCATGAGCACCGGCAAGCTCTACGCCTTCTCCGTTGCCAATGGCGCCGCTACGCCGGTGAGCGGATCGCCCTACGCCGTCAGCAGCCCCGGCGATCTCGCCGTGGTGCCGGTGAGCTGAAGACCCAGGCCCTGAAGACAGACGGCTGAGCCTCTGGCTCTGCCCGGTCCAATTCATTCCCGGAGGGTCCGTCCCATGCCGATTCAACTCGCCCGTCTCGCCCCTGCCGCCGCTCTCGGGGTCGCTTTCCTGCTCGCCGCCGGATGCGGCGGCAATTCCATGACGACCGCCTCCAGCACGGGCTCCGGCTCCGGATCACCGTCCGGCACCGGCGGCGGTTCCGGCGGCACAGGCTCCGGCGGCACAGGATCGGGAGGCAGCGGCTCGGGCAGCGGAGGCTCCGGCTCGGGATCGTCAACTCCCGCGAACGCGGCTTATGTCTATGTCTCCACCCCCTCCATCGCCGGAGGTCCAGGCAACTTCATCACCGCTTACACTGCCGCGTCCGACGGCACCCTGACCAAGGTCTCCGGCTCACCCTTCACCACGACTGCGCAGGTTGCCGAGATCGCCTCCGCCGGCAATTATCTCTACGCCAACATGCTCGCCAACGGCACCGCCAGCATCACTTCGTACTCCATCGGTTCCACCGGCGCCCTCACCCAGGCCGTCACCGTCACTCCTCCCGCCTCCACCACTCCCACGACCGGAGGCAGCTGGGTCACCACCGCCTTCTTCGACACCACGGGCCAGTCGTTCTACGACAGCGGACGGGCCTTTGCCGTGAATTCGAACGGCAGCCTCAGTTCTCTCGGCCTGATCAGCCACGGCGACACCGTCGTGGACGCGCTCTCCTTCACCCCCAGCGACGCCTTCGCCTACGGCGGCGACTGCGCCGGTGGCACGCCCAATTTCTACGGATTCACCCGCGCTTCCTCGGGAGCCCTCACCTGGTTCAACACCAACGCCAACCTGCCCGCTCCACCCACCGGCAACACCGAGGGTACCTCGTACTGTCCCGATGGCGCTGCGGTGGCCGGCAACAATACCGTTGTGATCGCCCTGCAGCTGGGCACCAGCGCCAACTCCTATCAGGGAACCAATCAGCTCGCCGTCTATTCCATCGCGGCCAACGGAACTCTGAGCACCACGAACACCGCGGCCACCATGCCCTCGCTCAGCGTCGCCGGGTATGCCGAGGACTACGCCTTCGACCCGACCGACACCTGGCTCGCCGTCGGCGGCAGCGGCGGCATCCAGATCTTTAAACTCACCAACGGCGTCCTGACCCAGACCGGCTCCCTCGCCCTCAGCGGTGGAGTCTCGCAGCTCGCCTGGGACAAGTCCGGCCACCTCTACACCTACGGTCAGGACTCCGGCGATCTCTCGGTCATCAGCGTGGCGAACGGCGTCCCCACCCAGGCCAGCGGATCGCCCTACACGCTGCCCATCTCCAGCTATCTCGCCGTCGAGCCGGCAAGCTAAGCGCTCTGGCCTCCGACTCAAAGTTCCCCGGCTGTTCGCCGGCTTTGGGTGGCCGCTCGCTGTTTTCCGTACAATGGCAGCCAAACGTTTCTCGTCTCCAGACGATGCCCGACAAACTGAATCTCCTTCGCGCCCTCCGCCTTGCGCTCGCTGCTGCCGTCACCCTTTCTCTCAGCGCGCAAATCCCGCCACCTCCCTCGGCTCCTGTCGCCAGGACCACTCCCCAGGACGAGGCCGCAGCCGCCGCGCAAACCGCGGCCATGCTCAAGAACGATGAGCCCGTCCGCGCCCAGCACGCCATGGTCGTTACCGTGCACCACCTCGCCACCGACGCCGGCGTCCAGATCCTCAAACAAGGCGGCAACGCCGTCGATGCCGCGGTCGCCGTCGGCTTCGCCCTCGCCGTGGTCTACCCCTTTGCCGGCAATCTCGGGGGCGGCGGATTCATGCTCATCCATCAGGCCAAAACCGACATCCAGCACGGCCGCAACATCTTCATCGACTACCGCGAAAAGGCGCCGCTCGCCGCGACCGCCAACATGTACCTCGACGCCCAGGGCAACGTCATCCCTAAAGCCAGCACCGTAGGCTACCGCGCTATCGGCGTCCCTGGATCAGTCGCCGGCCTTGTCTACGCCGAGCGCCACTACGGCCGCCTCACCCTCGTCAAAGTCATGGCCCCCGCCATCAGGCTCGCCTCCGAAGGCTTCGCCCTCACCGAAGAAGAAGCCAATCTGCTGCACAACCCCATCCTTTCGGAATTCCCCGCCTCGAAGCACATCTTCCAGCGCGACGGCGACTTCTATAAGGCCGGCGAAACCTTCCAGCAGCCCGAACTGGCCCAGACCCTCAGCCGCATCGCCGAGGACCCTGCCGACTTCTACCACGGCGTCATGGCCAACAAGATCGCCGAAGCCGTGCAGGAGGGCGGCGGCCTCATCACCCAGCAGGACCTGGCTCGCTACACCGCAAAGGAGCGCACGCCGATCACCAGCACTTACCGCGGCTTCGAGATCGTCAGCGCGCCGCCGCCGTCCTCCGGCGGCATCACTCTGGCTGAGATTCTCAATATCCTCGACGGCTACAACCTCACCCCGCTCGGGGACCGCACCGCGCCCGAGATGCACCTCATCATCGAAGCTTTCCGGCGCGCCTACATGGACCGCAATAACTATCTGGGCGATCCCGACTACGTCAAAATGCCGGTGGCCGAGATGCTCAGCAAAAAGTACGCCGACGCGTGGCGCGCGACCATCAATCCCGACAAGGCCACCCCGTCCGCCGATCTGGAGCGGCCCGCCGGATTCCTGCCGCCGCCCCCCACCATGGCCCAGGTCCGCCAGGAGGCGACCGACACCACCCACTACTCGGTGATGGATTCCGACGGCAACGCCGTGTCCGTGACCACCACCCTCAACGGAGCCTTTGGATCAGGCGTTACCGTCCCCTCGCTCGGCTTCCTGCTCAACAATGAGATGGACGACTTCGCCTCAAAGCAAGGCGTGCCGAATATGTTCGGCCTCATCCAGGGACCGGCGAACTCCATCGCCCCGGGCAAGCGACCGCTCTCCAGCATGACGCCGACCATCGTGCTGCAGAACGGCAAGGCCATCCTGGTCGTGGGGTCGCCCGGCGGCGCGACCATCATCACCACGGTGGCCAACATCCTGCTCAGCGTGCTCGATCACGACCCCAACATCCAGCAGGCGGTGGACGCGCCGCGCTTCCACCAGCAATATCTGCCGGACGTGGTGATGCTCGAGCCGGGATTCTCGCCCGACGTTCTCAACCAGTTGCGCGCTATGGGCTACACGCTGAAGATTGGGCGGAGCTGGGGAGACGGGGAATGCATCGAAATCGATCCCCACACCGGCGAGTTAGAAGGCGGGCAGGATCATCGGCATCATTTCGGGTTAGCCGAAGGGTACTGAATCAGGACGCGCTGAATCAGGCCCTGCCGCCGAGGGCCTCCTCTTTGATTCGGGCCAGCAGGGATGTCCTGTGCGTGACACGCGCTGGTGGTTCAGGTTCTCCCGCAGGGATAGAGCCGGGATCACATTCCTTTGGTAAGAGGCCTCGCAGATCGCATTCCGGTGAGACGTGATGTGTATCACTGATTGCAGCCATCGCCGATTCGATACTTGAAGACCGTACCCAGGAGGCCTTTCCTTGAATCGTTTCTGTGCGCGCATATTCGGTCTCACCCTGTTCGGCTTTCTCTTTTTGGCTATTGCTATCCAACCTGCCATGGCTCAGCAGGATCAACCCACGCATATTTTCCATCGGCTGATTCCAGCCGGGGATACCTGTGCCACCTGCCACAAGGGCGTGTATGACCAATGGAAAGCCAGCCCCCACGCCGCCGCCGGTGTCGAATGCACGGTGTGCCATGGCGAGACGACTGCAAAGGACTTCACGGGCACGCCGGCGTTAAGCACGTGCGACACCTGTCACAGCGATCAGGTGGCACAACTGAAGTCCGATCCATTCATGAAAGGCAAGACCTGTGTGAGCTGTCATCAGGCGCACACCTTCATGGAGCACAAGAAAGCGGACCCCGCAGGCAAGTCATAACAATTTCCAGGGCGTGGCACTCTCGAACTGCTGTCCGGTGCATCCGCGCTCACCGCCCTGGCAACGGGTCATCGCATTTCAGGGGAATGCAGAACCGGTTGCCCTGAAAACCGGCGATCCTGGGCAGGAAGATTCCGCCGGCGCGCGGACCCGCCGCAAGCGCGTTTGCCGCGACTGCGAATCGGAATCTTCCGAGGCTCCTCTTCAATTTGTCTGTTCTGTTTGGGTAAAGGCGGAATCATGCACTGGTAGTCCACGCCGTTGGCGTGAATGTCACCAGTAATCCTGATTTGCGCGATAGCTGCTGGACGTCGACCTTCACCAGGCGCCGCCGGCTCCACGCTGCTCCTCGGACAGGTCTCATGAAGGCGCCGAGGATTCACGCTTCCGAGGTCTGTTGGCTCAGCCGGCAATTTTCTCGACGATTCAACTCATCTCCCGTCGCTTGCCAAAAGCCGATAGCACTTTATTGCTTGTCGTCGTCCTTCACCAATGTTTTCGTCTCCCCGTCGTCTTGTGAACGTCGGCGAGACCGCCCCCTTGCCGGTTCTTCAGATCCAGGCGGTTCACGGAAGGGTTCCACCGAAATGCGTTGGTAGCGCACGTCCAGCACCGTCAGGTGTTCTATCCTGCTCGGCGCCTGGAGAATTACGCTGTCCCCTGCTGCCGACCTCATCAATGCGCGTCCCAGAGGTGACACCCAACTGATGTGGTTACGGCTGAGATCGACTTCGTCGGTGCCTACGATGCTTACCGTCCGCTCCGCTCCAGCCGCATTGGCATAGCGCACGGTCGCCCCGAAGTATGCCCTCGTCCTCGCCTGCCCGGTCCTCGGAGCTTCCGGATCCACCACTTCTGCGGCATCGATTCGCTTCGTGAGAAAGTGAATCCGCCCGTCGATCTGCCGCAGCCGCCGCTTGCCGTATTGATAATCGGCGTTTTCACTGCGGTCGCCGTTGCCGGCCGCCCACGCCACCACCCCCACCACGGCCGGGCGGTCCCTGGTGAGCAGAAACAGATGCTCATCTTTGAGACGCTGCAGCCCGCTCGGCGTTATGTAGTTCCTGCCTCGCGTCGCGGGATCGTCCCCTTGTGGTTTTCTCGTAAACCCTTTCCGCATCTCGTCAGTCCTCCCACCGCGAAGCCAGTGGGTGCCCCCAATGCATGCGCAGGTACAAACGCTGCAGGTGAGACAGTTCATGGATTTCATTTGCGGGCCTGACCGATTTTTTCACGTCTTCCGGGCCTTGAGCGATCCTGTCCATCATCTCCCACAGCGCGCGGGCAACCGCCAGGACACACCTGGAA
>JBAUGH010000772.1:0-2889 GCA_049679565.1 Acidobacteriaceae bacterium | reverse complement strand
GGCAGGAACGGATCGCGTGCCGGCGGGGGCCATGGGTGCGTCAGCCGCCGAGGGGAAAGCAGCAGGGCCGATCCATGACCAGGGCGACCAGGGCACGACCGGAAAGCAGGAGCCGGGAGTGGCAGGCAGCGCAATCCAGGTACCGGCGGCGGCGGTTGCCGCGGTGCGGTCGGGAACGAATGCCGGGGCGGCGAAGAGCGAGCGCAACGGAAACGGAGCGGTCGGGCATGCGGCGACGACCTCCGCGCCGGCTTCCCTGTCCGGCTCCGCGTCCGGTCCCATGTCCGGCTCCATGTCTGGTTCCATGTCCGGTTCCATGTCCGGCTCGGTACCGGCGTCGGCGCCGGCAGCACTCCCTGTGGGAGCGCAAGCGGGGATGCACAGTACGGGGGCGCCCGGGCACCCGGAGGCAGCCGCGACCTTCGAGCGGATGGACGCGGCCGCGGCGCCGCAGGTCATCGGGAGTGGACCCCGGCAGCTGGCGGTGGGAGTGCGCGACGCGGGGCTGGGCTGGGTCGAGATTCGGACTCACGCGGCGGCGGGGCAGGTGTCGGCCGTGCTGGCATCTTCGGCGGCATCGCACCCGGCAATCGCCACCGGGCTGCCGTCGATGCGGGAGTATCTGGCCAGTCAGCAGGTGCGGGTGGATTATCTGGGCGCGGAGCGGTTCGCGTCCTCTTCCGGTGGCCGGGAGGGGTCAGGCGAGAGCGGCGGACAGCCGCGGGGCGAGACGGTTCGCGGCGAAGGGGCGCCTTCGATGGCCGCAGAGACGGAGCCGGAGGAGAGCCTCTCCTATATCAGCGTGCGGGTTTGAGCGGGAATTTGCGGGCGGAGTTCAGGCGGAATTGACAGGCGAGGAGGAGCAAATGCAGGTTTTTGCGAATGCGGCGCTGCCGCAGGAGATGGCGGCGGCACAGTCCGGCAAGGGGATCAATGCCACCAACGACGCGACGAATTCGTCCACGGCGAGTTCATCGACGTCGAACTCGGCGACGATTACGGCGAACGATTTTCTGCAGCTGCTGGTGACCGAGATGCAGAACCAGGATCCGACTTCACAGACCGATCCGAACGAGTACATCAATCAGCTGGTGGGAGTGAACAGCCTCGAGCAGCTGGTGGATATCAACCAGGATCTGAGCGGGACCGCGTCGACGACGAGCGGCACGGGGACCGGCAGCACGAGCGCGGTGAGCGGCGCGACGGCGGCGACTCCGGGCCCGGCTGCGGCCAGCGGAAACCTGAGCGCGCCTGTTCCTGGAAACGCCGCGGCGGTGCGCGTAGCCAGCGCGCTGGGGGGCACAACCAGTCAATCCACTCCCCTGCCATCGAGTGCAGCAACCGCTGGCAATCGCTTCGACTCGATCGTCGCGGCGCTCCGCAGCCGCGCTGCGGCCAAACCGACAACCATCAACCCGGCGCGGTGAAGACGCGCGGTGCATTTTAAGGAGCAGCTATGTCTTCGTTTTCGATTCCGCTGACCGGCCTGACCGCTTCCTCCGAAGCGCTGGATACGATTGCCAACAACCTTTCGAACATGAATACAACCGCCTTCAAGAGCCAGAGCGTGACCTTCAGCGATCTGTTCTATCAGCAGATCGGGACGACCGGCTCAGGGAACCCGCTGCAGGTGGGAGCGGGCACCCAGGTGGCCTCGACCGAGACCGATTTCTCCCAGGGAGGAATCCAGGAAACCGGAAACGCCTCCGACGTCTTTCTGAATGGATCGGGGTTCTTCGTGGTGCAGAACGGAAACACCCAGGAATACACCCGGGCGGGGAACTTTACCCAGAGCCCGGAGGGCCAGCTGATCACCCAGAGCGGGCAGCAGGTGATGGGGTATCCGGCAGTGAACGGCGTGGTGAACACCAACGCGCCGCTGGTGCCGATCGTGATCCCGACGAATGCGGTCGAGCAGCCGCAGGCGACGTCGACGCTGTCGCTGACAGCGAACCTGGATGCTACGGCGAGCGTGGGGACGACGGTTCCGGCGCAGGTGACGGTGTATGACTCGCTGGGCGTGAGCCATGTGGCCACGATCGACTTCACCAATCAAGGCGGGGGCACCTGGGCCTACAGCGCTTCCCTGCCGGACACCCTGCCAGTCAGTGCGGCGACCAGCACGCTGGGCGGGGTGACCACGACAACGGACACCTTCACCTTCGCGCAGAGCGGAGGATCGACGGGAACGGTGGATCCGACGACCAGCATGACGATCTCCGGGCTGACGGCCGGCGGCGCGACCGCCACGATCACCGCGCCGACGGTGACGGCGGGCGAGTCGATCGGCACGTATGCCGGGGATCTGACCAGCGCGCTCGCGGCGGCGGGCATCACCGGGGTAACGGCGACGGCGACGGGCAACACCCTGGCCATTGCGGGGACCGGCTTCTCGATGTCCGGGAGTGTGGTGCAGCAGCCGGTGGCGGCCAACGGGACCGGGACGCTGACCTTTGATGGAAACGGAAATCTGGTTTCGCCGGCGGGCAACCTGAACGGAATCAGCTTCAGCGGGCTGTCGGACGGCGCGACGGCGATGAGCTTCAACTGGGATCTGTATGGGTCGAACAACCAGCCCTTGATCAGCCAGGTGGCTTCGGCGTCGGCGGTGTCCGGAACCAACCAGAACGGCTATGCGGGCGGCCAGTCGAACGGCTTCACCATCGATTCGAACGGGGTCATCTCGGCGCAGTTCACGAATGGGATGACCACCCCGATCGGACAGCTGGCGCTGGCAAACATCACCAACCCGCAGGGACTGCTGGTATCGGCGGGCAACAACTACCAGACCACGCTGGCCTCCGGGCAGGCGAGCATCGGCGTGGCCGGGTCGGCGGGGCTGGGCACGATTCAGGATGAGGCGCTGGAGAACTCGAACGTGGATATCTC
>JBAUGH010000771.1:0-3892 GCA_049679565.1 Acidobacteriaceae bacterium | reverse complement strand
GAATTCTCATTCCGAGGAAAATTCCGATGAACCCACGCATCGTAATCAAAGCAACGCTCCCGCTGCTGTTCTGCGCCGCTGTTGCGGGCGCCCAGATCGACCCCCTGGCTCCTCCGCCGATGAAGATGGGGCTCTGGCAGTCCACAGCGACGATGCAGATGTCGGGCATGCCCAACATGCCGAACATGCCGGCGGGGAAGCCGATCGTGAACCAGTCGTGCATGTCGCAGGAGAGCTGGCAGAAAGACATGGCAGCGCTCCAGAACCGGCAACAGCAGAAGAATGTGAACTGCACTCCGCCGAAGGTGGAGAAGGACACGCAAAAGTTTACCGTCGATGTGGCGTGTACCGCCCAGCAGGGCTACAACACCAACGTCCATGTGGAGATGTTCATGGACAGCGAGGAAAGCATGCACGGGACATCGACGGTGAAGATGAGCGGACCGTCCTTTCCGCAGGGCATGAGCATGACGGCCAGCATCCAGTCGAAATATCTGGGCGCGGATTGCGGCGGCCTTCAGCCTGGACAGTCGAAGACCGTAACGCAGTAAGCGCGGTTATCGCCGCAGAGCGCGACGACCGATGTCGCGGCGGAAGACCATGCCTTCAAAGTGAATGCGGCCGATGGCTTCGTAGGCCGAACCCAGGGCTTCCTGGAGGGAAGCGCCAGTGGCGGTGACGCCGAGGACGCGTCCGCCCGCGGTGCGGAGCTGGCCGTCTTCGAGTGCGGTGCCGGCGTGAAAGATCTCGACGCCGGCCACCTGCGCGGCAGCTTCGAGGCCGACGATGAGGCGGCCGGTTTCGTACGCGCCGGGATAGCCCTGAGAGGCCGCGACGACACAGGCGGAAGCTCCCGGTTTCCAGCGAAATTCGGTGTCGCTGAGCCGGCCTTCGACGCACGCCTGGAGGCCTTCGACCAGATCGCTTTCCATGCGCGGCAGGATGGCCTGAGTTTCCGGATCGCCGAAGCGCGCGTTGTACTCGAGGACCATGGGACCGGTAGCGGTCATCATGAGGCCGCAGTAGAGCACGCCGACGAAGGGCGTGTCTTCGGCGGCCATGCCATCGATGGTTTTCTGCGCGATATGGTGGAGGATCCACTCGTTCATTTGCGGGTCGAGCATGGAGTCGGTGGTGTAGACGCCCATGCCGCCGGTGTTGGGGCCGGTGTCGCCTTCGCCGATGCGTTTGTGGTCCTGCGCGGGGACGAGGGGGGCGGCATGTTTGCCGTCGCTGAGGACGAGGAAGGAGAGCTCGTCTCCGGTGAGGTGTTCTTCGACGACGATGGAGCGCTCGGCAGCGCCGAGGAGCTGGCCGCTGAAGAGATCGGCGATGACCTGCTCAGCTTCGGCCTTGCTTTCGCAGATGAGGACGCCTTTGCCGGCCGCCAGACCGTCCGCCTTGATGACGACGGGAAGCTTGAACATCTCGAGCGACGCCTGCGCTTCCTGGCGCGACTCGCAGACCGCGTAGGCAGCGGTAGGGATGCCGTGGCGCTGCATGAAACGCTTGGCGTGGGCCTTGCTGGTTTCCAGCTGGGCAGCTTCGCGGGTGGGGCCGAAGACGGGAAGGCCGCGGCTCTCGAGCTGGTCGACGAGGCCGAGCGAAAGCGGCAGCTCGGGGCCGACGACGGTGAGGTCGGGGCGCTCGGCTTCGACGACGCGCAGCAGATCGTCCAGGCTCTTTTGATGGACCGGCATGCAGCGGGCGATGGAGGCGATTCCGCCGTTGCCGGGGGCGCACACAACCTCCGAAACTCGCGCGGAGCGGCGGATGAAGGCACAGAGGGCGTGCTCGCGGCCCCCGCCACCGATGACCAGAACTTTGATTCCCATGCCAGTCCGAAGCGTAAATCAGGAAGCGGATGGATGCCAGTGGGCGTGCCGGGCGAGGAGCGCTGTGCTGCTTGACCACGAGTTGCGCGCAGTCGAGGTGGTGGACCCACTCGGGGTTTTGAGAACCCGCTTTCGGATGCCGCGCTCCTGAGGGGCAGTTGTTCCCGGGGCCGGCGACGGGCTGCCGGCTCCGGGTCAGGTTGCTGCTTCTGAGCAGACCCTGGTGGTCTATTTGCCTTCGAGGATGGCGAGAGCTTCTTCGACGACAGGAGCGAGCTTCTTGAAGTCGCTGATGAGGGTGAGGAAGCCGGAGTATACCTTCGAGTCGGCGGAGAAGTTGAGGCCGTCGGCGGTGACGGCGCCTTCGGAGGCGGCGATCAGGGCCTCGACATCGGCGACCACAGTGGAGAGGCCGGCGATGAAGGGCTGCTCGAGGGGTTTCTCGGATTTGAGAATCGATTCGACGCGCAGCGCGAGGCCAACCACGCCTTTGACGGCGGAGGCGAACCATTTGCCGAAGTCGGCGATTTTGACACCCAGTTTCTGAAAGACGTTCATGAGGTTCCTTTTTTCCTGCAGGAATGAGGGGCAAAAGAAAAGGCCTGCCGGTCGCTTCCTCCCGCGGCGACGCCGCGGGAGGAGGACCGTACAGGCCTGTTTCTCCTGAATTTACCCTCTATTCTTAGGATATCGCACTGGAGCGAAAAGGCTGCCAACTTTGTTGGCCTATAACAATCGTAGAATCAGCGATATGCACTTCGGTAACGCTTGACAGGAATCCACAGGGCGGCGGAAATCCGCCCTTTTCAGGGGCCGAGGCGATAGACGTCGACGCCGCCGTTGTAATTCGGGACGTACACCTGGCCTCCGTCGGCGACTGGCGGATTGAATTTATTAAAGAGGAACTGAGTGTTCCATTGTTGCGAATCCCAGAGGACGGGAATGGTTTGGCTGCCGTCGGGATGGCTGACGAAATTATCAGGGTCATAGACGAGGAAGCGGCCGTTGGTGACGGTCGAGTTAGCGTCGCCGTAGGGGATGGTGCAGAACAGCAGTGCGGTTCCGGCCGTCGAGCCGTTGCTGGACATGGAGCAGAAGCCGCCGGGCATGCCGCCGGGGGTATTTGTCACATTCGCGGATGCATATTCGTTGCCCTGGGCGAGGTAGGTGAGCGCGCCGGCTGGAGAAACGGCCCAGGCGTGGAGCTGGCTGTTCTCTCCCCAGGCGAAGAGGATCTGGCCGCGCGTAGGGCTGAGGTACTGAACCGGGGTCATGTGCATGTGGCGCGTCTTGCCCCAGGGAAGGAAGTTCAGGGTGGTGGGATCGTTGGGGCAGGGATCGACAGGGCCGGGATCTTCGGTCATCCAGACGGGCGGACTGGCGAGTTTGGCGCAATTGGATTTTGCGTTGGAGAAATCGGCGGGTTTGGTTTCTCCCAGGTCGGCGGTCCGGGTGACGTAAGCGATGCCATCTTTCCCGGCGACGATGTAGACGCCGTAGTTCTCCAGCAGCGCGCCCTGGGCGGAGCCGAGGTCTTCGTCCCACCACGCGCCGGGCGTGGCGATTTGCGGATAGATGAGCTGAACGGCTTTGCCCTGGGCGTTCTTTGTCTTCACAACCCGGGCGTTTTTCATCGACGGGCTCATGGCGGCGTTGACGGGGCGAACGGCTTCCGACGGCGCGCTGATGCCCGCGGGTTTGGTGGCGGCTGAGGAAGTTGGGCCGGGGTACCCGCCCGGGGAACGCGCGGTATCGCTGTAGGGGCTGAACCAGCTGACGATTTTGAGAGAGGCGGGGGTTGCGCCCGCGGGCGGGGTGTACTGGATTTTCAGGATGGATTCGGCGAAGTCGTTGACGCCGTCGAAAGAGCCGTTGCCGGTCACGCCATAAAGGAAGCCCTGGGCATCCGCAGCGAGGCCCTGACCGCCCATCCAGATGCCGCCGCCGAATCCCTGAGTGGTGGGCAGGGCGGCGGTGACTTTGTTGGCAGCCACGTCGTAGGCGAGGACCCAGCCGGCGGCCCCGGCGCCCAGTTCCTGAATCGTGGCCGAGGCGAA
>JBAUGH010000770.1:0-9735 GCA_049679565.1 Acidobacteriaceae bacterium | reverse complement strand
CCTCCAGCTGCTCGGGCGTCATATCGGCCAGAGCTTCCACGGTCGTAATTCCGGCCGCTACCAGCTTTTGGATGATCGAATCGCCCAGTTCGCTCACCTGCTCGATGGGCGTGGCCGTGGTGCCGGCCATGGCCTGCATCTGCTGCTCGACTTCCTGGCGCTTCTCTTCCTCGCTCTTGATGTCGATCTTCCAGCCCAGCAGCTTCGCCGCCAGCCGCACGTTCTGGCCCTTCTTGCCGATGGCCAGCGACAGCTGGGTGTCGTCCACAATCACTTCCAGCTGCTTGTCGTTCAGATCGGCGATGCTCACCCGGCTTACCTTGGCCGGCTGCAGCGCCTTCTCGGCGAAGGTGGTGATCTCCTCGCTGTATTCGATGATGTCGATCTTCTCTCCGCGCAGCTCGCGAATAATCGACTGCACGCGCATGCCCTTCATACCCACGCACGCGCCCACCGGATCCACGTCCTTATCCCGCGACATGACCGCGATCTTGGTCCGCTCGCCCGCCTCGCGGGCAATCGCGCGAATGGTCACGGTGTTGTCGTAGATCTCCGGCACTTCGCTCTGGAACAGGCTCTGCACCAGCTCCGGAGCGGCCCGCGAGACAATCACCTGCGGACCGCGCGCCGCCCGGTCGACCCGCAGCAGCACCACCCGCACCCGCTCGCCCACCGCAAACTGCTCGAGGCGCGACTGCTCTCTGCGCGGCATCCGGGCTTCGGCTTTGCCGATGTCGAAGATCACGTCCTGCAGTTCCAGCCGCTTGACCGTGGCGGTCAGCACCTCGCCCACGCGATGCGCGTATTCGTTGAAGACCGTGTCCCGTTCCGCCTCGCGCACTTTCTGGAAGATCACCTGCTTGGCCATCTGCGCGGCGATTCTGCCCAGCACGTCGGTCGGCTTGTAGTAGCGGATCTCCCCGCCCACTTCGACTTCCGGCGCCAGCGCCCGCGCCTCTTCGAGCGCGATCTGGTTCACCGGATCCTCGATCTGCTCGGCGTTCTCCACCACCGTCTTGAAGACGTACGCCCGGATCTCGCCGGTATCCTTGTCCAGCTCGGCGCGCATGTTTTCCTGGGTCTTGTAATACTTCCGCGTGGCCAGCGCGATCGCATCTTCCACCGCCGACACCACGATCTGCGGATCGATCCCCTTGTCCCGGCTCAACGCCTCAATGCTGTCGTAAAGCACACTCGCCATCTGTTTCTCTCTCAGTTCCTGAACTTGTCGTTGCTTTGCTGATCACTGGCAACGGGTCACTGATCCCATGCTTCTCAGAACTCCGGCACCAGCTGCGCCTTCTCGATATTCACCAGCGCAATCTCCACTTCGTTCTTCTCCGCGCTCACGGCTGTGCGCTCTGAGCTCTTCTTCTTTCCTGTACCCTGCACCAACTCCAGCCGAACGATGGTGTCGCTGCCTTCTCTGAGCCGCCCCTGCCAGTGCCGGTTGCCCGCCACCGGCTCGAACGTCTGCACCTTCACCAGCATTCCCGTAAAGCGCCGGTAATCCTCGATCCCGTGCAGCTTCCGATCCAGCCCCGGCGAGGACACCTCCAGCGTGTACTCGCTTCCGGGAATCGGATCCTCCACGTCCAGCACCACGCCAAAATCCCGGCTGAACGCCTCACAATCCGTGTGGGTCACGCCCGCCAGCTGATCGACGCCGGCTCCCACCTGTGCCGCGTGAGAAACTTCCTCTGCACCCGTCGCGCTCTCGGCAAGCCGCTTCCGCTCCGCCGCGTTCTTCTCGATAAAAACCCGCAGGATCCGATGCTTCGCGCCTCCGGAAAACTCCAGCTCCACCACATCCAGCCCATGCGAAGCGGCCACCCGCTGCGCTGTCGCCCGTATCTGATCCGCGTCAAACGCCATACTCTTGTCATCCCGACCGGAGCGCCAGCGCAGCGGAGGGACCTGCTTTTAAGATCCTGAAAAAAGGCCAAATAAAAAGTGGGCTCGCGCCCACTCATCTCTCCGGCCCGCACACCCGCGCAGCCGGACAAACTCGTCTGCATCTATAGTACCCTGCCGCGCTTCTCCTTTCAAATCGGCCGCCTGGCGGGCTCAGCCCCGGCAAAAACCTTTCACTGCAGCGGATGGATATTCATCTTCGTCCGGCATGCAACCGCGTGCCCTCCCTTAAACGCCGGAATGAACTTCCACCCTTTCGCGGCCTCCAGCAGCTCCGGATCGGCGTGCGCCATTGTCGCAAAACCCGCCCCGCCTTTAAAATCCCTGGCCCCGGTGGGATACTTCCCCCATGTCCACCGCCGCCATCCTCAATCCCTACGCGAAATACCTCGACGGGCAGGATCCTCTCCCCGTCCTCCGCGCGACCGCTTCACGCCTCAAGAATCTGGCTGCCACCATCGGACCCGCCCGCATCACCCACTCCCCCGCGCCCGGCAAGTGGTCGCCCCGCGACACTCTTTGCCACCTCGCCGACTGCGAAATCGCGTTTGCCTTCCGCCTGCGCCAAACCCTCGCCGAGGATAACCACCGCATCCAGCCCTTCGACCAGGCAAAATGGGCCGCGCCGTACGCCGCCATCGACGCCAACGAGGCCCTCGCCGCCTTCTCCCTGCTGCGCCGCTGGAACCTGCTGCTGATCGACTCAGAGCTGCCCGGGAACGCCGCCAAACCGGTCATCCACCCCGAGCGCGGCGCCATGACCTTCTCCACCATCGTCGAAACCATGGCCGGCCACGACCTCAACCACCTGGCCCAACTCGAACGCCTGGCCGGCGCCTGACTCCCGGCCCCGGCTCGCGGCTGCCGGCGGCCTCTCCCCAGGCTATACTTTCAGAAAGTCGCATCGGCAGCCCCACGCCTCGCCGACGTGCCAGGATTTCTGACCAGCATGTCCATCCGCACTCGCCGTACCCTCTTCTCCCTCGTCATCTTCTTCGCAGCCTGTGCGCTGGGCGGCATGGTTCTCAGCCAGCGGGTTGGCGCTCAGTCGGCCACCGACGAGACCACCTTCCGCGACGGCCTCAAATCCTTCAGCTCCGTCTACGACATCGTCGCGAAGAATTACGCCGAGCCGCTCACCGGCGACATGCCCGACAAGGTCATCTACGACGGCGCGATCCCGGAAATGCTGCACACGCTCGATCCCCACTCGAGCTTCTACGATCCCAAAGCCTACGCCCGCATGAAGGAAGACCAGCACGGTAAGTACTACGGCGTGGGCATGATCATCCAGCCGCAGAACGGCAAGGTCGTCGTTGTCTATTTGATAGACGACGCGCCCGCCTTCCGTGCCGGCATTCATCCCGGCGACGTCATCACCGCCATCGACGGCACCTCCGCCACCGGCATGAGCTCCGACGACGTGGCCAATCGACTCAAGGGTCCCCGGGGCACCAAGGTCAACGTCACCATGACCCGCGTCGGCTCCTCGGCGCCGCTCAACTTCGAGCTCACCCGGGACGAAATCCCCAACCCCAGCATCGACCTCAGCTACTACATCCGGCCGGGCATCGGCTATATCCACATCAAGCAGTTCCAGGAGACCACCGGCCGCGAGTTTGACGACGCCATCGACGCCTTCGGTCCCAACCTCAAAGGCCTCGTCCTCGATCTTCGCAACAACCCCGGTGGGGTGCTGGTCGAAGCCGTCAGCGTGTGCGACCGCCTCCTCAAGCGCGGACAGGTCATCGTTTCCCAGCGCGGCCGCGCCTTCCCCGAGCAGGTCTACCGCGCCACCCACGGCAACGATGGCGAAAACTTCCCCATCGTCGTGCTGGTGAATCGGGGCACGGCATCCGCCGCTGAAATCGTCTCCGGCGCGCTCCAGGATCACGACCGCGCCCTTATCGCCGGGGAAACCACCTTCGGCAAGGGCCTCGTGCAGACCGTCTACACGCTCTCCGAGAACACCGGTCTCGCCCTCACCACCTATCACTACTTCACGCCCAGCGGCCGGCTCATCCAGCGCAACTACAACGGCGTCTCGCTCTACGACTACTACTACAATCACGAGCCGGCGCAGAGCGAGAAAGATCGCGAAGTCCGCCTCACCGACTCCGGGCGCACAGTCTACGGGGGAGGCGGCATTACCCCCGACGTCAAGGTTCAGCCGCCCCAGTCCACGCCCTTCCAGGACCTCCTGCTCGACCGCGATGCCTTTGGAGGCTTCGCCGAGGGCTACGTGGGCCACCACACCATCGCCAAAGACTTCCAGGTGAGCGACGACGTCCTGAACGATTTCAAGCAGTACCTGGCCGCCCAGAACTACGACTACACGCCGGAGGAATTCAGCAGGAACCTCGAGTGGACGAAGGTCAATATCAAATCCAAGCTGGACGAAATTCAGTTCGGCTACACCCGGGGGCTCCGAGTCGAAGCCGACTGGGATCCGGAGATCCAGCAGGCCATCACCCTGATGCCCCAGGCCGCCCAGCTCGAACAGCACGTCCAGCAGGTTCTCGCCGAGAAGCAGGCCGCCCTCAACAAAGGACCCGGCTCGCAGCAATAACCCGGAGCATCGCGCAAATCCCGGGCCCGGAGGCACGCGTGCTTCCGGGCCCTTTCGATTGGATCTCCTGAGTCCTGCTGCATGAACCTCGCTTCCTGGGTGCCAGGCACTGTGGACTGCTAAACTGCTCTGCACCCATGCCAGCTCATCGGTTCTCCCGCCGCAGTTTTCTCGCTACGTCTACCTTCGCCGCCGGAGCCACCCTGCTGCCCCACTCGGAAGCCTGGGCCGACTTGCCCATGCCCATGGTCCGCTCGACGTCAGCCTTGACCAGTACATCGCAGCCTGGATGCCCGCCATGAACGCCCCCGGCCTCACCCTCGGCTGCAGCGGCACTTCATCCACCCGCCGCGTCGCCTGCTACGGTTACGCCGATCTCGAGCGCCGCCTCCCCGTCACCCCCGACCATCTTTTTCAAATCGGATCGATCACCAAATCCTTCGTCGCGCTCGTCATCCTCCAGCTTCACGAAGAAGGCAAACTTGACCTCGACAAGCCGATACTCGAATACCTCCCCGAACTCTCCATCGTGACCGAGTTCGGAACCATCACCGTCCACCATCTGCTCACCCATACGTCAGGCCTGCCCGACAATCTCGATCTCTTTACCGCCGATCCCGCCGCGCGCCTTATCCAGGGATTCACGCCGGGCGAGCATTTCCACTACTGCAACGCCGGCTTCGCCATCCTCGGCCTGCTCGCCCAAAAACTCGACGGCCGCCCCTGGCGCATTCTTCTCCCCGAGCGCATCCTCAACCCGCTCGGCATGACCCACACCACCCCCGTCATCGCCACCATTACCCGCGACCGCGCGGCCATCGGCTACGAGCCTTTCCGGGACGACCAGGTTTACCCTCGCCAGGGCCGCCTCGCCCCCGCTCCCAACCTCATCATGGATGACACCGCCGGCTGCATCGCCTCCACCCCCGGCGACATGGCGCTCTACGCCCGCATGCTCCTCAACCGCGGCAAGGGCGCGAACAGCCGCATCGTCTCGGAAGAAAGCTTTGCCCGCATGGCTACACCCTGGATCAAGGCGCCCGACTTCAGCCCCACGGCCAGCTACGGATACGGCATTGCCGTCGATACCCTCGACGGCCACAGGATCCTCCGCCACACCGGCGGCATGGTGGCTTTCGCCTCCTCCATCCACGTCGACCTCGACGGAGGCGTCGCGTGCTTCGCCTCCATCAACGCTATGCAGGGTTATCGCCCCACCGCCGTCACCGAGTACGCCGTCCGCCTGCTTCGTGCCGAACGCGAATCGAAGCCGCTCCCCGCTCCGCCCGCGATTGCCGATCCTCGCGACGTTGAGAATGCCGCCGACTACGCCGGCATCTTCACCGCTCCTGACGGTGGCAAGCTCGTCTTGGCCGCTGCGGACAAGCGCCTCACGCTCATTGCCGGGGCGCAGTCCATCACTCTCCAGCACACTGGCGGCGACAACTTCATCTCCAGCGTCCCCGGCGTCTTTGCCGATCACACTTTCGTCTTCGGCCGAAAATCTTCTGCCACCGTTAGAGCCACACCGCAAACGGCTGCCTCCCAGCCGGTCGCGGAGGTCTCGTACGGCTCGGACTGGTACACCGCGCCTGCCTACGATGGCCCGCGAACCTTCTCCGTCCCGCCCGAATACGCTCTCTACGCCGGGCGCTATCAGACCGACAGCCCGTGGGGCGGCGCATCGCTCGTCTACGTACTCAAAGGCCGGCTCCACGCCGACGGCCGGCCGCTCACACCGCTCGGCAACGGCGTCTTCCGCGTTGGCGACGAGACGTGGATCCCCGACACCATCCAGTTCCTGAACGTCTTCGAAGGTAAGGCCCGCAACGCATCCTTTGCCGGCCTCAACTTCCAGCGAGTCGACGTCGGCTAGCCTCTCGGTTGTCTCTTCTCAGCCTCTGATTCCTGGACTCTGAATGGGCTTCTGTACCCTGCACCCTGTACCCTGTCTTCGTGGACCTGCGCTTCGCCGAAGAATCCGACCTCCCCGCGCTTCTGCCGCTGATCAACGACGCCTTCCGTGTCGAAACGTACTTCATCCGCGGCGATCGCCTGACCCCCGAGCGCATTCGCGACCATTTCGCGGCCGGCCGCTTTCTTGTCGCCGCGGAAGACGGCGCCCTCGCCGGCTGTGTCTATGTCGAGCTGCACGGCAACCGCGCTTATTTCGGTCTGCTTTCCGTCGATCCCTCCCGCCAGAAAACCGGCCTCGGCCGCCGCCTCGTCGCCGCCGCCGAAGAGTTCGCGCGCGAGATGGGCGCGCATCGCATGGACCTGACGGTCGTCAATCTTCGCAGGGAGCTGCCGCCGTACTACGCCAAACTCGGCTACACCGTCATCGGCGAAGAGCCCATCCGCGAGGAGATGGTCCCCCGCATCCTCGAGCACTGCCACTTCATCCGCATGTCGAAACCGCTGGGCAACGGCTAAGGGACTTTTCGCCGGCTATTGGGCTGGCTGTTTCGCTGGCTTTTGGCTGGCCGTTCGCTCGCCTCCAGCGATCTACTGCTGCGGCATCCAGCAGCCGGGCGTCGAATGCGAAATTTCCACTTCCTCGGCAGTCATGTCGGTGGAGACGTCTGCGAAAAGAGGCGTGCTCAGGTAACGCTCTCCCGTATCCGGCAGCATGCACAGGATCGTCGAGCCTTTGGGCGCCGTCGCGGCCACCTGCAGAGCTCCCCAGAAGGTTGCGCCCGAGCTGATGCCCACGAAGATTCCCTCCTTGCGGGCCAGCTCCTGACTACAGCGGATGGCTTCCGCGTGCGGAATGCGCACCACCTGGCTGATCCGTCCGGAATCCACAGCGTCGACGGCGAGTTTAGCGAGGAAGTCGGGGGTCCATCCCTGGATGGGGTGTGGCTTCCAGGCCGGGTGCGCCGCTGCCGGCGATCCGTCGGGATTCTGCTTCTGCTCGGTGCCGCTGGAGATCAGCGGCGCCTCCTCCGGTTCGCAGACCACGATTTTCGTTTCCGGCCGTTCCTTTGCGAGGACCCGGGAAACGCCTTTCAGGGTTCCGCCGGTCCCATAGCCGGTTACCCAGTAGTCGAGGCGCTCGCCGGCAAAGTCGTCGAGGATCTCCCGGGCTGTGGTGCGGGAGTGCATGTCGGCGTTGGCTTCGTTCTCGAACTGCCGCGTGTAGAACCAGCCATGCTTCTCCGCCAGCTCCACGGTCTTCTGCACCATGCCGACCGCGCGCGCCGCCGCCGGCGTGATCACCACCTTTGCCCCCAGAAAGCGCATCAGCTTGCGCCGCTCGATGCTGAAGGTCTCCGCCATGGTGACCACCAGCGGATAGCCCTTCTGCGCGCACACCATGGCCAGGCCGATGCCCGTGTTGCCGCTCGTCGCTTCGATGACCGTCTGGCCGGGCTTAAGCTTGCCGCTTCGTTCCGCCTCCTCAATCACGCCAAGGGCAAGCCGGTCCTTCACCGAACCGAGCGGATTGAAAGCTTCAACCTTGACGTAAAGGTTCACATCGGGCGGTGCAAGCCGTTGAATGCGCACGACTGGAGTGTTGCCGACCGTCTCGAGGATGTTGTCGTAGCGTTTTCCCATGGGACCTCCGCCTGCGAGGTCGGATTCTACCATCTGTGGTTGAAAGCAGAACAGAGCAAGCCGCCAGACGCAAAGCCGCGGTGGGCCTGGCTCCTATGCCACCGGCTGCTTTGCCCGCGCTCTGAGCCCTGCGCTCTGCGCTCTGTATTTGAGGATGGGCCGCGCCAGCAGCAAAATCCCCAGAACCACCGTGATGGCCAGCGGAGTCTTTACTCCGGTCTTGACGCCCCACCAGTAATGAATCGCGCCCGCGATCGCCGCCGCATAGGTCAGCCAGTGCAGGCGATTCCAGTTCTTCCCGCCCAGCTTGCGGATCGACCATGAGGTCGAAGTCAGCGCCAGCGGCAGCAACATCAGCCATGCGGCCAGGCCTGCCATGATGAACCTGCGCTGGCTGATGTCGTCCACCATTGCCGCCCAGCTCCACCCTGCGTACAGCCAGACGTAGGTCAGCAAATGCAGGCACGCGTAGAAAAACGCGTACAGCCCCAGCAGTCGCCGGAAGCGCACCAGCCAGCTTAGTTTCGGAATCAGCCGCCGCACCGGCGTCACCGCCAGCGTGATCACCAGCAGCCGCAGCGTGCCGCGCCCGGTAAAGAACGTCACCGTATGCGTGGGATCGGGCCCCAGCGCCGCCGGATCCGTCGTCACCGACAGGTACAGATGCCACAGCAGCCACGCGATCGGCCCCAGACAGGCCGCATGCGCCAGCACCTTGAGCGCAACGATCCACTTCTTACTCATTGATGTATGAATCCGTGTCGGGTCATCTTTGTCCCGCCATTAGCCTGTAGCCGGTAGCGATGAAGCGGTCGGCGAAAATCCAATCGACGAAGCAAAGAGTTCGTCGCGGCGGCTGGCCGTCAGCTGACGACAGCGGATTCGTCTCAGCTACCGGCTACGGGCTGCCCCTAGTACTCCTTCAGTAAATTCATCCCCGTATACAGCTTCGCCACCTGATCCCCGTATCCGTTGAACATCAGCGTCGGCTGCAGCTGCCGGAAAATCGGCGCCCCGATCACCCGCTCCCGCTTCTGGCTCCAGCGCGGATGATCCCGGTTCGGATTCACATTCGAGTAGAACCCATACTCATTCGACGCCATTTCGTTCCATGTGGTCTCCGGCTGTTTCTTCACGAATCGGATCTTCACAATCGACTTCGCCGATTTGAACCCGTACTTCCACGGCACCACCACGCGCACCGGCGCGCCATCCTGATTCGGCAGCACGTCCCCGTACAGCCCGAAGGTCAGGAGCGTCAGCGGATGCATCGCCTCATCCATCCGCAGCCCTTCCACATACGGCCACGAAATCCCCGCGTTCCACGGCAGCAGCTCATCCTTCGAATCCGCCAGCGACACGAACTGGATGAACTTCGCCGAGGGCAGCGGATCGCACTGGTTGATCAGCTCCGACAGCGAGTACCCCACCCACGGAATCACCATGCTCCACGCTTCGACGCACCGGAACCGGTACACACGGTCCTCCAGCGGACGCAGCTTCAGCAGCGCATCGATGTCGAAGGTCTTTTTCTGTTTCACTTCGCCTTCCACTTCCACCGTCCACGGCCGTGTCTTCAGCCGGCCCGCGTTCTTCGCCGGATCGTCTTTGTTCACCCCGAACTCGTAGAAGTTGTTGTAGTGGGTAATGTTGTCGAACGAAGTCAGGGTCAGCCCCGGCGTCGACAGCGGACT
>JBAUGH010000769.1:0-9392 GCA_049679565.1 Acidobacteriaceae bacterium | reverse complement strand
TCGCTACACGCTGCGGACGCTGGGGCGCGATCTGGGATTCACAGTGGTGGCGGTGCTGATTCTGGGACTGGGGATTGGGGCGAACGTGGCGGTGTTCAGCGTGGTGAACACGATTCTGCTGCGGCCGCTGCCGTTTCCGGAGTCGCAGCAACTGGTGTGGATTGCGCCGCCGCCGCAGAAGTGCGGGCTGTCGTGCGCGACGTATTCGATCGATGCTTATGACGAGTTCAAGGCAGAGAGCCGGTCGTATCAGGACGTGACGGGGTACGACGCGTTTACCAGTCCGGACAATTTGCGGCTCACGATGGGGAGTGGGGAGCCGCAGCCGGCGACGGGGATCAGGGTGCTGGGGAATTTCCTTCAGGTCCTGGGGGTGCACCCGATGCTGGGGAGGCTCTTCGAGCCGGCCGATACGCTGAAGAGCGCGCACTGGGTGGTTCTGCTGGAGTACGGGTACTGGAAGCGGCAATTCGCGGGCGATCCGGGCATTGTGGGAAAGGAAATCGATCTGAGCGGACAGCCGGCGACGGTGGTGGGGGTGCTGCCGGAAAGCTTCGATTTCGGCGCGGTCTTCTCGCCTGGATCGCGGGTGGATATGCTGGTGCCGCTGATTCCGGACGATGAGCGGGATGAAGGCAACGTCATCCCGCTGATCGGGCGGATGAAGCCGGGCGTGACGGTGGGGCAGGCGGAGGCGGATGCGGAGAGGGCGGTACCGCATTTGTGCTGGAACGTGAAAAATCCGCGCTCCTGCGGATCGTATGTGGCGAAGCATGGGGCGTCGATCCAGGTGCGGACGCTGAAGGACTATGTAAGCGGGCGGCTGCGGCGGTCGCTGATCGTGCTGTGGACGGCGGTAGGGATGATCCTGCTGATCGCGTGCGTGAACCTCTCGAATCTGCTGCTGGCGCGGTCGGCGGCGCGCTCGAAGGAGTTTGCGATGCGGAGCGCGCTGGGAGCGAGCCACGGCCGGATGGTGCGGCAACTGCTGACCGAAGGGCTGATGCTGTCGGCGGCGGGAGCGGCGCTGGGGCTGGGCCTGGCGTGGACGCTGGTGGTATGGCTGGCGCATCAGGGATCGCTGGCGCTGCCGCTGTTGAGCACGCTGCACATCGATGGCGCGGCGCTGGGATGGACCGTGCTGATCGCGACAGTGGCGGCGCTGCTGTTCGGAGTGGCGCCGGGACTGCAGATGGCCGCGCAGAATCTGCAGGAGGCGCTGCGGGATTCAGGAGCGGGCGCCGGCAGCGGACGGAAGCACGAGCGGGTGCGGTCGGGGCTGGTGATTGCGGAAGTGGGGCTGGCCTGTGTGCTGCTGGTGGGAGCGGGACTGCTGCTGCGGAGTTTCATCAAGGTGATGGACATCGACCTGGGATTCCAGCCGGCGCAGGCGGCATCGATCAAGGTGGAGTATGACGACAGCGCGCCGACCGACGAGGCCAGCGCCCTGAAGCGGGGTGCGATCTTCCGGCAGATTCAGGAGCGGGTGCAGGCGCTGCCGGGTGTGGAAGCAGCTGGGTTCACGGATTTCCTGCCGCTGGGAAGAAATCGCGCGTGGGGCACGCCGACGCCGAAGGGGAAGGTGTTTCCCGAGGGCGCGCTGCACGGGCCGCTGGTGTACGTGATCTCACCGGGATATGTGGGCGCGATGGGGATGCATCTGCGCGGGCGCGATTTTACCTGGGACGATGGGCCGAAGAGCCAGCGCGTCGTGCTGATCAACGCTTCGGCGGCGCGGGTGTACTGGCCGGGCGAGGATCCGGTGGGCAGAATCCTGGAGGCGAACGGCGGGGACTGCCGCGTGGCAGGCGTAGTAGACGATATTCACGCGGACAGCGTGGAGGGCGATCCGGGCTGGCAGATTTATTACCCCATCACGCAGGCGCGGCCGGACGATGCGCAACTGGTGATCCGGACGAGCGTGCCGCCGGCGACGCTGGCGGGGAGTGTGCTGCACACGCTGCGGGAGTTGAATCCCAATCAGCCGGCGGCGGAGTTCCGGCCGCTGGCGACGATTGTGGATCGGGCCAATTCGCCGCGGCGGTTCTTCATGCTGCTGGTAGGGATTTTCGCGGGGCTGGGGCTGCTGCTGGCGTCGCTGGGAATCTACGGAGTGATTGCGTACATGGTGACGCGGCGGACGCAGGAGATCGGAGTGCGGATGGCGCTGGGCGCGAGCCGGGGGCGCGTGCTGCGCGGAGTGTTGCAGCAGACGCTGCTTCTGGTGCTGGCGGGGCTGGCCGTGGGCACCGTGGCGTCGTTTGTGGTGGCGCGGGGCATTGCGTCGCTGCTGTTCGGCACGCAGCCAACGGATGTGGTGACGTATGCCGGGATGGCGGTGATCCTGACGGCCGTAGCGCTGGTGGCGGGATATTTGCCGGCGCGGCGGGCGTCGCGGATCGATCCCATGGTGGCGCTGAGGACAAACTGAAAGGCCAGCTGAAAAGCCAGCGGGCAGCGAGCGAGAGCCGGCTAAGGGACGTCCAGGTTCAGGCCGCTGCGCCCTTGACTCTCTATCCATAGACGATCTATGGTTGCGACATGGCGACTAAAGCGGAGCTGATGCCGGGAACGCTGGACCTCCTGATCCTGAGAACGCTGGAGCGGCGGCCGCTGCACGGTTATGGGATCGCGCAGTCGATCAAGCGGCTCTCGGAAGACGTGCTGACCGTGGAGGAGGGATCGCTCTATCCGGCACTGCAGCGGCTGCTGGTGCAGGGGTGGGTGAAAGCCGAGTGGAAGATGACGGAGACGAACCGGCGCGCGCGCTACTACACGCTGACGGCGGCGGGACGAAAGCAGGCGGGACTGGAGCGGTCGCGGTTCGAGCAAATGGTGGCGGCCATCGGACGGGTGCTGGCCAGCGAGGAGGCGGGATGAGTCTCGGAAGGGGTTGGCGAAGGCTGGCGGTGCTGCTGCGGCGGGAGCGGTTTGCCGGGGATCTGGAAGAGGAGATGAACTTCCACCGCGAGCAGATGGAGGAGGAGTTGCGCGCCGGGGGGATGAGTGCAGCGGACGCGCATACCGCGGCCATGCGGCAGTTCGGGAACGCAGCGCGGCTCGGCGATCAGAGTCACGAGGTGGTCGGCTTCCGGATGGAGACGGTGGCGCAGGATGTGCGGTTCGCAGTCCGGCAGATGCGGCGGAGTCCGGGTTTTACCCTCACGGCGGTGCTGATGCTGGCGCTGGGGATTGGTGCGGCAACGGCGATCTTCGGATTTGTGGACGCGGCCCTGATCCAGCCACTGCCCTACGCGCAGCCCAGCCGGCTGGTGGGCGTGGACGAAAGTGCGGCCGTGTTTCCGCGGTCGAATCTTTCTCGCGCGGACTACGAAGACTGGAAAGGGATGAACACGTCACTGGCTTCCCTGGATGTCTACAACGGGGCTGGCTATCTGTTGCGGAAGGGGACGGTAGACGAACCGGTACGGGCAGCGCGGGTGAGCGCGGGATTCTTCCGCACCCTGGGTGTGGAGCCGATTCTGGGGCGGAATTTTCGCGCCGGCGAGGACCAGCCGGGGCAGCCGAAGACCGTGATGCTGCCGTATGGAACGTGGAAGAGCCGGTTCGGCGGGCGCAGGGATGTGGTCGGGCAGATGGTGAATCTGAGCGACAACCTGTACACGATTGTGGGCGTGCTGCCGCGGAGTTTCTCGTTTGCGCCGCGCGGGGGTGCGGAGTTCTGGGTGCCGCTGCTGGACAAGAACGGCTGCGAGCAGCGGCGGAGCTGCCATGATCTGGACGGCGTGGCGCGGCTGAAACCGGGCGTCACCGTCGCGCAGGCGCTGGCGGACCTGAAGAGCGTCGCGGCGCGGCTGGCGGCCGCGTATCCGGGATCGAACCAGGGACAGGGTGCGAGCGTGCAGCCATTGTCGGAACTCATCGTCGGCAAGCTGCGGCCCATTTTGCTGACCCTGCTGACCGGAGCCGGGCTGCTGCTGCTGATTGCCTGCGTGAACGTCGCGAGCCTGTTGCTGGTGCGGGTAGAGAAACGCCGGCGGGAGATTGCGGTGCGCGGCGCGCTGGGGGCGACGCCGGCGCGGCTGGTGCGGCAGTTTGTCACCGAGGGATTGTTGCTGACGGTTGCGGGCTGCGGTTGCGGCGTGTTCGTGGCAGGATGGCTGATGGTGCTGCTCGGGAAGACGGTGCCGAAGGCGATGGCGGAGGGGATGCCGTTCCTGAGCCGGGTGGGGCTGAATGCGCATACGGTGTTGTTTGCCGTGAGCGTGGCGCTGGCGGCAGCTGGACTGCTGGCGGTGATTCCGGCGCTGCGCATGTCGCTGAAGGATTTGCATGAGGGGCTGGGCGAAGGTTCGCGCGGCGCGGCAGGGCGACTGTGGCGGCGGCTGGGTGCGAACCTGGTAGTGGTGGAATTGGCGGTGGCGGTGGTGCTGCTGGCCGGAGCCGGGCTGCTGGGCAAGAGTCTGTATCGACTGCTGCATGTGGAACTGGGCTTCGACGATACCCATCTGGCGACTGCGTATGTAATGGCGACCGGTAGCGGCTATGCGAAGCCGGAGCAGCGGATGGAGCTGTATCGAGAGATCGATCGGCGGCTGAAAGCGCTCCCTGGAGTGACGTCGGTGGGCATCTCCAGCGATCTGCCGGTCCAGTGCAACTGCGACACGGACTGGATTCGGATTCCGGGGCAGCCGTTCCATGGAGAGCACAACGAGGTGCTCGAGCGGGACATCGATCCTGCGTATCTGACTACGCTGCATGCGCAGCTGCTGCGCGGGCGGCTGTTTACCGACTTGGACGACGCGCAGCATCCGCGGGTGACGATCATCAACGAGTCGCTGGCAAAGAAGTATTTTCCCGGCCAGAATCCCGTCGGGAGGACGATCAGCAACGGGATCCTGGATCCGCATGCGACGCGGGAAGTCGTGGGTGTGATCGCGGACGTGCGCGAGGGGGCCCTGGACGACCCGGCGTGGCCGGCGGAATACTTCTCGATCTATCACGGGCCGAATACAAATTTTTCGGTGGTGGCGCGGACCGCCGGCGACGAGCGGGCGCTGCTGCCGGAGATGGTGAAGGCGCTGCGAGGCATCGAGCCCGATCCAGGTGTGTACAACGAGATCACGATGGCCGATCAGGCGAATGCATCGCCGTCGGCGATGCTGCATCGTTTGTCCGCATGGCTGGTGGGCGGGTTTGCGGCCCTCGCGCTGGTGCTGGGCGTGGTGGGGCTGTACGGGGTGATTGCGTATTCCGTGAGCCAGCGGACGCGGGAGATCGGCATCCGCATGGCGCTGGGCGCGGAACGGGGCATGGTGCATCGCCTGATCCTGCGCGAGGCGGCGTGGCTGACCGGGATGGGGCTGGCGGTGGGTGTGGCCGGCGCGATTGGCGCGGCGGCGCTGATGCGGAGTCTGCTGTTCGGGGTGGCGGCCTGGGACGTTCCGACGCTGGCAGCCGTGTCCGCTGTGCTGGGGAGTTTTGCGCTTCTGGCGAGCTTTCTTCCGGCGCGGCGGGCGGCGCGAGTGAATCCGATGGAGGCGCTCAGAGCCGGGTAACAGCACGGCCAGCGAAAAGTCAGCGAAAGTCAGCCAAGAACAGCCCGACGCCGGACTTCGGGTTGTCCGAAAGCGGACAGGTGTGGTTCGCTTTGGACAACGCACAGATCCTGAGAATGTGCTGCGCCCTTTGTTTTGAATGAGTCCGGGGAAGGCTGGATGGAGCGCGAGGTGCAGGGGATTCTCGTGTAAGGTGCAGCCGTGCGCGTCGACGGCCGCATCGGATGACGGGAGGAGCGAGCGCTGTGGTGGCTGATCTGAAGACCGCGTTGCGGCAGTTGAGGAAATCACCGGGGTTCACGGTGACGGCGGTTCTCACGCTGGCATTGGGGATCGGAGCGACCACGGCGATCTTTACGCTGGTGGACGCGGTGCTGTTGAAGTCGCTGCCGGTAAAGAACCCCGCGGGGCTGTGGCGGATCGGCGACAACGAGCAGTGCTGCTTCAACGGCGGCCTGCCGAGTTACACCGATAAGCCGAACGACTGGTCGCTGTTCTCGTATCCGCAATACACAGAATTCCGCGATCACACGCCGGGGCTTGCGAGTCTGGCGGCGTTCGAGGGCGGGGATCGGGAGATGGCGGTGCGGCGCGCGGGCAGCCATCATCCGGCGGAGCCGTATTACGGAGAGTTCGTCTCGGGGAATTCGTTCGACGTGCTGGGGCTGCGCGGCTACGCTGGACGACTGCTGGAGCCGGGTGACGACGTGACCGGCGCGCCTCCCGTAGCCGTGATGAGTTTCCAGGCCTGGGAACAAATGGGGCGCGATCCCTCGGTGGTGGGATCGAGCTGGCAGATTAACGGACAATCGGTAACGGTGGTGGGGATTGCGCCGCCGGGATTTTACAGCGAGCGGCTCAGCGACACGCCGCCTTCGTTCTGGATGCCGCTGCACCTGGTGCCGGCAATCTGGCCGCGAGATGCGGATTTGCTGGTGCGCGGCCAGCAGGAGTGGCTGAATCTGATGGGGCGGCTGCAGCCGGGCGCGAGCGTGGCGGCGGTGCAGGCGCGGATGGTGGTGGAACTCCAGGCGTATCTGCGGAGCCCGCTGAGCGGTCTGCTGGCGGCGGATGTCCCGCTCATCCCGCAGCAGTATCTGCGGCTGACGCCGGGGGGCGGCGGCGTGCAGCGGATGCAGGAACAGTACAAAGACGATTTGCACCTGCTGATGTGGGTTTCGAGCTTCGTGCTGCTGATCGCCTGCGCGAACCTCGCGAACCTGATGCTGGCGCGAAGCGTAACGCAACGGCAGCAGACCGCGGTTCGCGCGGCGCTGGGCGCGCAGCGGAAGCAGTTGGTGCGGCGAGCGTTGGTGGAATGCCTGCTGCTGGCGATGGTGGGCGGGCTGGCGGGGGTGGTGGTGGCCTGGGGCGGGGCGAAGCTGATTCTGCACCTCGCGTTCGCGCACGATCCGATCAGTATCAGCGCCAGTCCTTCGCTGACGGTGCTGGGATTCGCCATCGCGGCGTCACTGGTGACGGGGCTGCTGTTTGGGGTGGCTCCGGCGTGGCGAGCGGCTCAGGCCGATCCCATTGAGGCGTTACGCGGAGCGAATCGGGCGACCGGACGGCACGAAACGCTGGCCCAGAAGGCGCTGGTGGTGGCGCAGGCGGCCGTGTCGGTGGTGCTGTTGTGCGCCGCGGGATTGCTGATCCTGAGCCTGCGCAAGCTGGAGCATCAGCATTTCGGATTCGATCCGACACACCGGACCATTGTGCGGTTCAACGCGGTGACATCGGGATTGCAACCGGAGCAACTAGACGATTTCTACCGGAAAGTCAATGATTCGCTCTCGGCAATTCCGGGCGTGGAGCGGGTGGCGTGGTCGACCTGGAGCCCGATGGACGGCAACAACTACAGCGAAGACGTCTACATCGACGGGCAGCCGGCGCCGCCGCCGGGATCGGCGGTGAATATGACTTCGTGGGTGCGGGTGAGCCCGAGCTATTTCGCGGCGATCGGCACCAGGGTGCTGGAGGGGCGCGCTTTCACGGACAGCGATAACCGAACGAGCGAGCCGGTGGCGGTTGTCGACGAGGCATTCGTGAAGCGCTTCCTCAAGGGAGAGAACCCGATCGGTGCACATTTCGGCGACTGGGACGCGGCGCACCCGGCGGTGTACACGATCGTGGGCGTAGTGGAAACCGCGCAGTACTGGCCGCCCAACGATCCGGAGGAAGCGGGGCATCCGATGTATTTTCTGCCGTCGGGGCAGTGGACGGCCCCGGCGCCCACGACGCCGCAGGGCGCGGCCGAAGCGCAGTTCCTGATGAACACGCACTATATGCCTACGCTGGAGATTGAGACGCACGGAGCGGTGCCGGAACTGGATGCGCAGGTCCAGAACCGGCTGGCGGAGATTAATCCCAACCTGATGATCGTGCACGAGCACAGCTTTGTGGAGCAGGTGCAGGGGGCATTCAGCCAGCAGAACATGATCGTTCAGCTGACATCGCTCTTCGGCCTGGTGGCGCTGGCGCTGGCGGCGATTGGGCTCTACGGCGTGACCGCGTATGCGGTAGCGCAGCGGACGAGCGAGATCGGCATCCGCATGGCTTTGGGAGCGAATCGCCTCGATGTGCAGAAGATGGTGCTGCGCGGAGCGTTCCTGCAGGTGGGCGTCGGGCTCGCGATCGGGATTCCGGCAGCGATCGAGGCGGGGCGCCTGATGGCGGCCGAGCTGTTCGGAGTGGACGCGGTGAATCCGCTGGTGCTTGGGGCGACGACTGCGGTGCTTTGTCTGGCCGCTCTGCTGGCGTCTTCGCTGCCGGCGCGCCGGGCAGCGGGCGTGGAACCGATGGAAGCCTTGCGGGGCGAGTGAGGCGGGTTACAGGTCAGCGGATGCGCCAGGAAGCTCCGACAGTGACTCCGTTGGGATGCATGCCGTTGCTGGGCTCTCCCGGAACGCCGGGGGCGCTGGGCCAGAACTGATACTCATACGAGGCGCGGACCGTGAGGCGGTAGTCGAGGCGAACGTCGACGCCGCCGGCGGGAGCCATGGCGAAGAAGCCGCCGTGTCCGATCTGGTAAGGGAAGTGGATGTCGCCGGCGCCCACGAGGAATTCGCCCCACGGGCGGAAGCGGCCGTGGGGGATGATAACGTAGCGGGGCCCGGCGAGGTAATTGGTTTCGGTTTCTCCCTGGTAGCCTCCGAAGCGAAGGAAGCGGGTTTCGCCTTCGGCGGCCCAGCGGGAGTTCCACTGTACATCGACAAAAGCGCCCGCGCCCTGCATGCGGGGATTGGGGCCGAAGTCGGGCTGGAAAAGGGAGTACTCGCCGCCCACGCGCAGAGACTGCTCACCGCCGGTGGCGGACTCCTGGGACTGAGCGCAGGCCAGTAGCGGCAGAAGCAGGAGCGCGCAGAAGATCAGGCGGTCGCGGAGCGAGATCAGCTCCGGCGAGAGACGTTTTGGAGTAGCGGCGGTCATTGGGGCGGTCATTGAAACAGGGACTTGACCGTGAGTTGCACGGTGACGCTGTGACTGAGGGTCAGGCCGTTATTCGAGGCGGTGGCGCTCAGCTGGATGTTGTAGGTGCCGGGTGGCGTTCCTCCGGTGACGGGAGCAGGCGCGCCGCAGCCAGGAATGATGAGCACGGCGCAGAGCGCGAGCAGGGCCAGCCAGCGGTTCCGGCGGCGGAAGCGCGCGGGCAGAATCAGCAGGGCAAGCGAAGCGAGGGATCCGGCTGCCAGGGGGAGGGACCAGGGCGAGCGCGGCCAGGAGCCAGGCACGATGCCGGATGCGGTCGTCTGCGGCGCGGCCGTCTGGACGGTAACGGTGAAAGTGCCGCTGCCATTTGCCAGCGACGTGGCGCTCATGCTGGTGCTGCCGCCGGACGGACCTCCGAGGGCCGCAAGGGACAGGGTTTGATTG
>JBAUGH010000768.1:0-18919 GCA_049679565.1 Acidobacteriaceae bacterium | reverse complement strand
GGATTGTTACGCGCTGCTCTCCCATCAGAAGGCCGCTCGCGCCTGGCGCGAAGGCCGCTTTGCCTCCGAAGTCGTCCCGGTTGAAATCCCTGCAAAGAAAAAGGGTCAGCCGCCCACGCTTTTCGAGCGCGATGAGTCCGTCCGCGAGGACGCCAGCATCGAAGCGCTCCGCGCTCTCAAGCCAGCGTTCAAGAAGGACGGCACCGTCACCGCCGGCAACGCGCCGGGTGTCAACGACGCCGCCGCAGCGGTAGTCGTCACGTCGGCGGCCAAAGCCCGCGAGCTCGGCGTGCAGCCCATGGCGCGCATTGTCGCCCACGCTACCAGCGGCGTCGATCCCAAATGGGTCATGATGGCTCCCGTCACCGGCGTCCGCAAGGCCCTGGCGCGGGCCGGATGGTCGATCGCCGATGTGGATCTCTTCGAGCTCAACGAGGCCTTCGCCGTCCAGGCGATCGCCATCGGCCGCGAGCTGGGTGTGCCCAGCGAGAAGCTCAACGTGAGCGGCGGATCCGTCGCCATCGGCCATCCCATCGGCGCCAGTGGCGCGCGCGTTCTGGTCACGCTGCTCCATGAGATGGTCCAGCGCAACGCCCGACGCGGCGTGGTTGCCCTCTGCCTCGGCGGGGGCAACTCCGTCGCTATGGCCCTCGAACGGGAGTAACGCTCCACCTCCCAACTCCGCTGCGCGCCGCCGCCTGTGGTTCTACTATGGTTGCGGTTCTCGTCAGGAGGCAGGGCATGCGATCGAATCGGCTGGGGTTCGTGTTGCTGTTTGCGGCTGCGCTGGGTGCTACGGGCGCTGCACAGATAACTGCGGAGCAGCAACCTTCGAGCATTGTCGTCCACAACGGATCGGAGACGATGCGCATCTCCGTCTGCGGACCCGACCTCATCCACGTGGTCGTCGGCCCCGGAGATCCTGCAGGCGCTTCTCCCGCGACACCGTGGATCGTCAACCCCTGCAAGCCGGACGCCTTTGAATTCCACAGCGATGCCGAGGCAGCGACGCTCAGCACAGCGAAACTACGGGTCCGGATCGATCTGAAGAATGCGGCCCTGGAATTCGACGACGCCGACGGCAAGGAGTTGCTGCGGGAGTTCGACAATCGTCAGCCACGCCATTACGTCCCGGCGGAGGTCAACGGGGAAAAGGTTTACCACGTCAGCGAGCGCTTCTTCGCCGACCCGCTGGAAGGCATCTACGGCCTCGGCCAGCATCAGTCCGGCGTCTTCGACTACCGCGGTGCCGTCGTGAGCCTGGCGCAGGCCAACACCAACGTCGCCATCCCGTTCCTGGTGTCGACCAAAGGCTACGGCCTGCTGTGGAACACCGCCTCGCGCTCTCTCTTCGACGACCGCTTCTTCATCGAAATGAAGCTGACCGCCGAAGCCGCCGACGCCATCGACTACTACTTTGTCTATGGACCGGAGATGGATCAGATCATCCGTCGCTATCGCGACCTCACCGGCCACGCACCGCTCTACGGCCGCTGGGCCTATGGATTCGTCCAGTCGAAGGACCGCTACAAATCCGCGAAGGATCTGCTGGACGTGGCCCAGGAATATCGCGACCACCATGCTCCGCTCGACTTTATCGTGCAGGACTGGTTCTGGTGGAAGCTGCAGGGCGATCCGGAATACAACGAGGACTACCTGAAGCCCTGGCCGGACGTTCCCGACGCGCTCAAGAAGCTGCACGACGAGCACGTCCATGCCATGATCTCGGTCTGGGCCAAGTTCGACCCGCGTTCCGAGAATTTTCAGGAGATGCAGAAGCTCGGACTCATCGTTCCCGGCACCGACATCTACGACGCCACTAACCCGGCCGCCCGGGACTTCTACTGGGACCACCTGATGGGCAAGAAGTTCGCGGAGGGATGGGATGGCTTCTGGCTCGACAGCTCGGAGCCCGAAATCCACGATGGATTCAGCGACGCCTCGCTGGACGAAACCCAGCTCCACATCGGCAACGGGGCGCGCTATACCAACATCTTCCCGCTGCTGCATACGGAGGGCGTGTACGACCACTGGCGCCAAACCACCGACAGGAAGCGCGTCTTCATCCTGACCCGCTCCGCGTTCCTCGGCCAGCAGCGCAACGCCACAACCGTGTGGTCGGGCGACGTAATCGGCACGTGGATGTCCTTCCGCCGCCAAATTCCAGCAGGCCTGAACTTCGAGCTCTCCGGCCTGCCCTACTGGACCACCGACATCGCTGGCTACGGCTGGCCGTACGAGCGCGACACGCGCGATCCCGCTTACCAGGAGCTGTACACGCGCTGGTTCGAGTGGGGCGCCTTCTGCCCCATCATGCGGACCCACGGCCACCGCACCAACGACACCAACGAAATCTTCTCCTATGGACCGCAGACGCCCACGCTGATCGCGTATGACCAGTTGCGCTCGCGGATGCGCCCCTACATCTATTCGTTGGCCTGGCGCGTGACCAGCGAGGATTACACCATGATGCGGCCGCTGGTGATGGACTGGAGAGACAACCAGGAGGTGCGCGACATCGGTGACGAATATCTCTTCGGTCCCGCGATCCTGGTGAGTCCGGTGACCCAGAAGGGCGCTACCAGCCGCGAGATCTATCTTCCGCCCGCCCCCGCCTGGTATGACTTCTGGACGGGCGCGCAGATGAAAGGCGACCGGCGCATCGAAGCAGCCGCGCCGCTCGATCGTATTCCTCTCTTCGTCAAGGCAGGCTCGATCCTTCCCCTCGGGCCACCGGAGGAATACGCCGGACAGTCGCCGGACGCCGCCGTCGAACTGCGGATCTATCGCGGCGCCGACGGCAGCTTCAACCTCTACAATGACGAAGGCGACAACTACGACTACGAGAAGGGCGCCTGGGCCATCATCCCCGTTCGCTGGGACGATGCCTCGTCGACCCTGACCCTGGGCGCACACACCGGGAGCTACCCGGGTATGCCGCAGCACCGCACCTTCCGCGTCATCCTGGTGAGTGCGAACCACGGCGTTGGTCCGCAGATCGCAGCGAAAGCCGACCGGGAAGTCCAATACGACGGCCAGAGCGTCAGCGTGGTGTTGAAGTAGCGGGCCGGCTTCGCGCAGGATGGAAGAGGATGATCCCCAACCCCACCCAGCGCTTCACGGGACGCGTCGACGCCTACCGCCGCTATCGGCCCACCTACCCGCCTGCGATCGTCGATCTCCTCACGCGCGAGTGCGACCTCACCGTCGATGCGCAGGTCGCCGACATCGCCGCCGGGACCGGACTCCTCACCGAAATTTTCCTTGCTGCCGAGTTTCCGGTCATGGCCGTCGAGCCCAACGAGGAAATGCGCGCCGCCTGCGCTGCTCTCCAGGCCGAGTATCCGAAGCTGGAAATCGTGGACGGCACCGCCGAGTCCACCGGCCTGCCCGCTCAATCCGTCGACCTGATCACCGTCGCGCAGGCGATGCACTGGTTCGATCTCGCCCGGACGCGCGCCGAATTCGTCCGCATCCTCAAGCCAGGTGGCTGGTGCGTGGTCGCTTACAACAACCGCCGCCTCGCGGGCGACCCCTTCCACGACGCTTACGAGCGCTTCCTTCTCGACTACGGCACCGATTACGGCGCCGTGAAGCAGCAGCACGTCGGCCGGAAGCGCCTCGCGCAGTTCTTCGCGCCGTCAGAAATGCAGTGCGCGACGATCCCCAACCCGCAGGCGCTCACGCGGGAAGCGCTCGAAGGCCGGGTCCTCTCCTCGTCCTATAGCCCGCAGCCCGGCCACCCGCGCTTCGAAGCCATGCGCGCGGCGCTGGTGCAACTTTTTGCCGAGACCCAGGAGAACGGCGTGGTCACCATGCACCACGACTGCGTGGTCTGCTGGGGACGGCTCGGCCAGGGGGGTGTTTTTGCGCCCGAAGAGCGCGCCCGCCTGGACGGCCAGTCCCTCAGCACTCGATCACGTTCAGCGCCAACCCCGCCAGCGATGTTTCCTTGTACCGCGACTGCATGTCGAGCCCCGTCTGGTACATCGTCTGGATCACCTGATCGAGCGACACTTTGTGCCCTTCCGTCTCGTTCATCGCAAGGCGGCAGGCCTGCACCGCCTTCACTGCGCCCATCGCGTTGCGCTCGATGCACGGAATCTGCACCAGCCCGCCAATCGGATCGCAGGTCATGCCAAGATTGTGTTCCATGCCAATCTCCGCGGCGTGCTCCACTTCGTCGTTCGTGCCACCAAGCGCCGCCGCGAGGCCTCCTGCTGCCATCGAGCACGCTACGCCCACCTCGCCCTGGCAGCCCACCTCAGCGCCGCTGATCGACGCATTTTCCTTGTACAGCACGCCCACCGCGGCCGACGTCAGGAAGTAGCGCAGAATCCCCTCCTCATCCGCGCCTGGAATGAAGTCGCGGTAATAGCGGGCCACCGCCGGAATGACGCCCGCCGCGCCGTTCGTTGGCGCCGTCACCACGCGTCCGCCCGCGGCATTCTCCTCGTTCACCGCCATGGCGTAGACCGTCACCCAATCGAGCGGGGCGAGTGGGTCCGTGGATCCCTTTTCGCGCAGCCGCGCCGCCAGCCGCGACGCCCGCCGCCGCACGCTCAGGCCGCCCGGCAGAATCCCTTCGGTCGTCATGCCGCGTTCGATGCAGGCCTGCATCACGCTCCAGATGTGCAGAATCCCTGCCCGCACCTCTTCGCGGCTGCGCAGCGCGCTTTCGTTGGCCAGCATTACGTCCCAGATCGTGAGCTCTGCATCCGCCGCCATCTGCAGCAGCTCCGCCGCGCTGGCAAAGGGATGCGGCAACGGCTTACCGGCAGCGGCGGTCGCAGGAGCGGCCTGTTCTCCATCCGCAACGATGAATCCGCCCCCGATCGAAAAGAAGGTGCGCGTCAGCAGCGGATGGCTCGCCGCGTCGACCGCGCTGAAGCGCACGCCATTGGGATGCTGTGTCACCGCACCTGGCGGCGTCATCTCGTCCGTGTGGAACAGGAGATGCTCCGGCTCACGAAACGGGACCGCCTGCTTCCCCAGGAGCGACAGCTTGCCCGAACTCCGGATCTCGGCGACCCGGGACTCGATGGTCGCCGGATCGATCGTCGCGGCTTCTTCGCCACTCAGCCCGAGCAGGATCGCGCGGTCCGTTCCATGGCCGCGCCCGGTGAGTGCCAGCGACCCGTAGAGCTCCACGCGGACCTGCGCGACCCGCGCCAGCACGCCCTCGGCATCCAGCTCAAGGGCAAAACGCCGTGCCGCCCGCATCGGCCCCATCGTATGGGAGCTCGATGGGCCAATCCCCACCTTGTACAGATCGAACAGACTCGTCTTCACACCGGCATTCTAGACGCCCCATGGGTCAATAGGCGATGCCTCGCCGGCCCCTAGCCACCGCCTACGTAGATGAAGCGCACCAGGAACAGCGCCGCCAGCGTATACAGCAGCCAGTCCTGCCGCCGGAATCGCCCCGTCGCCAGATGCAGCGCAGCATAAGCGATGATGCCAAACCCCAGCCCATTGGCGATCGAGGTCGTCAGCGGAATCAGAACCAGCGTCAGGAACGCCGGAAAGGCGACCAGCGGCTGTTTCCACTCGATTTCGCCGAGCGTGTGCAGCATGAGGCTGCCCACCACGATGAGCGCCGGAGCCGTGGCCGCCGTCGGCACCATGCTCACGAAGGGCGCGGCCGCGAGCGATACCAGGAACAGCAGTCCTGTCACAATCGCCGTCACCCCGGTGCGCCCACCCGCCGCCACGCCCGCCGCCGATTCAATGTAGCTGGTCACCGTCGACGTGCCCGCCAGCGATCCCGCAACCGTCGCCGTCGCATCGGCAAACAGGATGTGGCTCAGCCGGGGAATCTCGCCATCCTCCCCGATCAGCCCGGCATGTTTCGCCACGGCCACCAGCGTCCCCAGGTTGTCGAACAGATCGACGAACAGGAAGACGAAGACGATCTCCGCCAGTCCGATGTGCAGCGCTCCGCGAATGTCGAGCTTTCCGGCCGTCAACGTGATCGCCGACAGACGGTAGGGGGCCGGGTTCCAATGCACCAGTCCAAACGGGATCGCTGCCGCCGTGATCGTCAGAACCCCGATCAGGATCGCCCCACGCACCCGCCACGCCAGCAGCGCCGCCATCAGCAGCACGCCGAGCAGCGCGAGAAATGTGGGCGGCTGGCGCAGATTGCCCAGCGTCACCATGGTCGCCGGATCGGCCACCACAATTCCGGCGTTCTTCAACCCGATGAACGCGATGAACAGCCCGATGCCGCCTGCGACCGACGCATACAGCTCGCGCGGAATGCTCTGCAGAATGGCCTGCCGCAGTCCCGTCGCTGTCAGCAGCAGGAAGATCACGCCGGATAGGAACACCGCGCCCAGCGCCGTCTGCCAGGGCACGTGCATCTTCATCACCACGATGTAGCTGAAGTACGCGTTCAGTCCCATGCCCGGCGCCAGGGCCAACGGATATCGCGCGATCACACCCATCAAGAGGCTGCCGAACGCCGCGGAGAGACAGGTTGCCGCTGTCACGGCCGGGATGGGCAACCCGGCCTTGCCCAGAATCGACGGGTTGACCACGATGATGTAGGCCATGGTGACGAAGGTCGTCACCCCGGCGAAGACCTCGGTCTTCCAGGTAGTTTTCAACCGGGCAAATTCGAAATAGCGTTCCAGTCGCGCGCGCATGTTCTCCGGGAAGCCGGCAGGGTGGTGAGAATGCTATCAAATCACAGGCGGCGCGCCACAACTGTGGCATTTATTCCGTTCGCATCCCCTCCCGATCCGCGAGGCGCCGCTCTCAGGGCGAAAATCCGCGCGCCCGTTGATATTCTTGGAGTGGCAGGATCACACCGCTGCCGTTTCCGCTCCATGAAATCGTCCCTCGTCTTCGCTACGACCGTCCTGCTGGCGCTGCTGAGCGCCTGCTCCCACCCGGCGCCCCATCCGGTTTCCTCGATCGAAGCCGCGACCCGGGCCCGCGAGCAGGCTGCGCAACAGGCGCGCGCCCGTGCCGCTGCTCTCGACAGCGACCGGCAGCAGCTCGATGGCATACCTCTGCCTTCCAAGAACGTCTATATGGGCATCCACACGCGCCAGAGCTGGACCAATCCCTTCCTCATCGTCAGCAAGTCCACGGTGAGTCTCAGCGTTCTGTATCCGGATTATGGCCCCGCCCATTCGCCCGGCGATACGCTCCTGCGCCCTGTTGCGGCGCGCCGCCGTGTTCTCGAATTGCGCCTCTCCGATTTGCCCGACGCCCTGGTCGCATCCCCCGAAAACGTCTGGCCCTACGGTCGCGTGATCGCAGTCGAAGAGGATCCGACGGCACCCCCACCCGATCGGCCGCAGGTCCGCCGCACTCTGGAATCCACCGAGCAGACGCTCAGCGACCTCGGTGTGGTTGTCTACGACTGGCCCACCTCCGGCACCCACTGAAACGGCTCACGAGCCTGCGCTGTTCCCCAGAACCTCGACGCGGAACGGAACAGGCGGCTCTGCCGCAACCGGCACATCCTGCATCCAGACGATCCGCCCCTCCCACTCCAGGAGCGGCCAGCTCTTCCGCGCCTCCGGCTCAATTTTCAGGCGCTCGAAGATTTCTTTCAGAGGTTTGGCCCCGCGTGTATGCAGCAACGTCACGCGATCGCCGGGCCGCGGGCCCCGTAGCGTCGCCGATGGAGGCGCACTGCCGGAAGCCCCGCTCTCGGTCAACCTCAGTCGCAGCTTCACACCCAATCCCGACACGTCACCGGGAATCGGCGCTTCGATGGCCTCGTCACGCGCGCCTGGTTCGGACTCAGGCTCCCGCACCAGCCGCAGCTCCCGGGCGCTCCGTACCGCCCGCAATCGGCTGGCCAGTTGCTCGCGCCGGGCAGCCCCGGGGCCGCATAGTGCCATGAGACGCTGCGTCTCTTCAAAGCTGAGCCTGCAGCCGAGCTCTGCTGCCGCCGCCCGCAGAACCCGGCGCCGCAGGGCCGGCGCCAGCGCCCGCAACCGCTCGAGTTCCATTCCCGCACTGCCTGCGTTGGGATGCGTTGGCACCGCCCGCCCCCCTCCGCGCACCGGACGCACCGGCAACAGCAGCGACGGCAGCATACGGCGCAACTCCGTCTCCCACCAGTCCTCCTCATCCCGTGCAATCGCTGCCAGATGAGCCAACTGTTCGGTGATTCGTAGGTTGAATCCCGCCATTTGCGGCAGGAGCTGGTGGCGGATGCGATTCCGCGTGAAGGTTACGTCCTGGTTCGACGCATCTTCCCGCCACGACTGCCCGATTGATCTGAGCCAGTCGACGATCTCCGCGCGTCGCGTGGCGAGAAACGGCCGCAGAATCGCGCCGCGGGGGCATGCCACCACCGGATGAATCCCCCCCAGTCCCTCGGTCCAGGCTCCGCGGAGCAGCCGATGCAGCACCGTCTCCGCCTGATCGTCCAGAGTATGGGCCGTCGCTACGGCGTGGACCCTGCCTTCCTCCATCAGGAGCCGAAACCAGGCATATCGCAGTTCCCGCCCTGCTTCTTCCAGGCTTTGACCCCGCTCCCGCGCCGTCTCCGGTGTGTCCACCCGATGCACGTGCGGTACCAGGTCCATCTTCTGCGCCAGTTTGGCTACGAAGGCGGCGTCCTCATCCGCGGCGGCTCCGCGAATCCCGTGATGCACGTGGGCCACGGAGAGCACCAGCCCAATCTCCGGGGCGGCTTCGGCAAGCGCTCGCAGCAACCCCACAGAGTCCGCGCCGGCGGAGACCGCTACCGCCAGCCGCATGCCCGCGCTCAGGCCGCTCCGGTCGAACTGGGGTGCTCGCGCCACGCTTCAATCCTGGCACAGGTCCGCAGGTGCGGGCGAGAACCCCGCCGTCTTATACTGCTGATCATGCTGAACACCAGGCTGGCGACCTCCGCTGACGCCGCGCTCATCACTCGCCATCGCCGGCGCATGTTTGTCGATGCGGGCCGCCGCGACGATCCAGTGCTGCAGGTGATGGCCGAGGCCCACGAGCCCTGGGTCGCCAGGATGATCGCCGATGGCCGCTACATCGGCTGGCTGACGGAAGACGGCGGCGCGGTCGTTGCCGGAGCCGGGCTGCTGCTGCTCGACTGGCCGCCGCATCCGCTCGATCCGCGCTCTACGACCCGCGGCTACCTGCTGAACGTCTACGTCGAGCCGCAATATCGCCGGCGCCGCCTGGCGAGCAACCTCATCGATCTGGCTCTGGCCGAAGCGCGGCGCCGCGGCATCCGCGTGGTTGCGCTGCACTCGACGGAAGAGGGGCGGCGCCTTTACGAAGCGAACGGCTTCCGCCCGACGAACGAAATGTTTTACGTGGAACCGATCGAGCCCTGACCCGGGCTTGATCGAAGTCAGGATGCGCCGAACAACGGCCGCTAGCGCAGGATGGGAAACGTGCCGCGCCCGCCGCCGTCGTAGTCCAGATCGAAGCCCAGCTGCAGCTTCGCTGCCTCCGACATGCGCGCCGGGCTCCAGGGGGGATCGAACACAACTTCGACCCGCACTTCCTTCACGTCGGGCAGCCGCGCGAGTTTTTTCTCGACGTCGGCCTTCAGCACATCGGACATCCCGCATCCTGGCGCGGTCAGGGACATGGCGACATCGATCTTTTTTCCGCCCGGCTCCAGATCGGCAATGTTGCAGGAATAAATCAGTCCCAGATCGACGATGTTGACGGGAATCTCCGGGTCATAGACCGTCTTGAGCTGATCCCACACCATCTTTTCGCTGAACTCCGGCGGAGCCGCATTCTCCGCGGAGGGGCCCCTCTCGCCCAGCGCATCCGCATCCGCACTCTCGATGCGGTAAAGCCCACCCTGCGCGGAAACGGTGTAGCTTCCACCCATGGCCTGGGTCACGCGCACCGAGGTTCCGGCAGACAGCGTGGCCCGCATCCCTGCGGGGATGGTAACGGCAGCGCAATCGCGCTTAAGTACAACGGTTTGGTTCGTGATGATCATGTTTTCTGCGGCAGGCTACTGGCTATTCGGTAGAGATTTTCTCCTGCTTGCCTTCGAGCGCCGCTTCCAGCGTATGCCACGCCAGGGTCGCGCATTTCACCCGCATGGGAAATTCCGAGACCCCCGAGAACACCGCCAGCTTGCCCAGTTCTGCCTGGGACTCGCTCTCGTGCGAATGGCCGGTCACCAGGTCGTGAAACCGGTGAAAGATCTTCTCCGCCTCGGCCCTGGTCCTGCCTTTCACGCTTTGCGTCATCATCGACGCCGACGCTTTGGAGATGGCGCACCCCGCGCCCTGAAAACCAATGTCGTGGATCGTGTCGCCGTCCATTTCCAGATAAACCGTGAAGCGGTCGCCGCACAGCGGGTTGTAGCCTTCCGCTCTATGATTCGTTCCCGCGGGCTCCTTGTAATTCCTTGGAGCCTTGCTGTGCTCCAGAATCACTTCCTGATACAGATCGCGCAGCTCCGCCATCAGGCAAAGACCTCCCGCACCTTCTCGAGGCCGCGCGCCAGCGCATCCACCTCGGCCCGCGTGTTGTACATCGCGAACGACGCCCGCACCGTCGCCGGAATGTGGAACCTGTCCATGACCGGCTGCGCGCAGTGGTGTCCGGTGCGCACCGCGATGCCCTGCTGATCGAGGATGGTCCCAATGTCGTGCGGATGCGCCTCTTCCATCACAAAGGAGAGTACCCCGGCCTTGTCTTTTGCCGTCCCGATGGGGCGCACGCCGGGTATTGCGCCCACGACCTTCGCCGCGTATTCCAGCAGGTCGTGCTCGTGGGCAGCGATCCGGTCCACACCCACGCCGTTCATGTACTCGATGGCCGCCTTCAGTCCGGCGACGCCGGCCATGTCCGGCGTGCCCGCTTCAAACTTGTGCGGCACCTTGTTGTAGGTGGTCTTCTCAAAGGTCACCGAGCGGATCATGTCTCCGCCACCCTGGTACGGGGGCATGGCTTCCAGCAGCGCCTGCTTCGCGTACAGCACGCCGATGCCGGTCGGCCCGTACATCTTGTGTCCCGAGAAGGCATAGAAGTCGCAGTCGAGGTCCTGTACGTCGACCGGCATGTGCGGGACAGCCTGCGCTCCGTCCGCCAGCACTGGAATCCCGCGTGCGTGCGCGGCTTTCACCAGCTCCTTCAGCGGATTGACCGTGCCCAGCGCGTTCGAGACATGCCCGACGGCGACGATCTTGGTGCGCGGCCCGAGCAGCTTTTCGTACTCTTCCAGGATCAACTCCCCGGCGTCGTTGATGGGCGCCACGCGCAGTTTTGCGCCCTTCTCCTCGCACAGCATCTGCCACGGCACGATGTTGGAATGGTGCTCCATGGCCGTGATCAGCACCTCGTCGCCAGCGCCCACGTGCATACGGCCGTAGGTCTGCGCCACCAGGTTGATGGCCTCGGTGGTCCCGCGCGCGAAGATTATCTCGCTGGCGTGGGCGGCGTTGACGAAATGCTGGGTCGTCTGCCGCGCTTTTTCGAAATCCTCCGTCGCAACCTGCGACAGGTAATGCACCCCGCGGTGGATATTCGCGTTTTCCTGCTCGTAGTAGCGCACGATCGCGTCGATCACCGCCCGCGGTTTCTGCGAGGTCGCTGCGTTGTCCAGATACACCAGTTCGTGGCCGTGCACCTTGCGCTGCAGAATCGGAAAGTCAGCCCGAATCTTCTCCACGTCGAAGCTCGGTTTCCTGGCGGTTCTTTCCTCGAACGATACGGCGGCTATGGCGCTCATCCAACCTCCTCCACGCGTCTCTCAAGCACGCGGTCCGAACGCTCGCGCGGCCCGCTCGACAAAAACAGCAGGTTCTCGCGGATCAGGCCTTCGATATGTTCCCGCGCCGCCGATGCGTGCATGCGCTCCACGCACTCCTCGGCAAACGCCATCAGCAGCAGCCTGCGCGCCTCGGCTTGGCTGATGCCGCGTGACTGCAGGTAGAAGAGGGCGTTCTCCTCGATCTGCCCGATGGTGGCGCCGTGGGTGCATTTCACGTCGTCGGCGTAGATTTCCAGCTGCGGCTTAGTGTCGATCTGCGCGTCGTCGCTCAGCAGCAGGTTGCGGTTCGTCTGCTTCGCGTCGGTCTTCTGTGCTTCCTTGTGGACCACAATCCGCCCATGGAACACGCCGTGCGCCTGGCCATCCAGAATTCCGTTGTAGAACTGGCGGCTTCCGCAGTGCGGAGCCGCATGTTCAACATGCATGTAGTTATCCAGGTGCTGCCGCCCGGTCCCGAGAAACAGTCCGTTGATGAGGCACTCGCCGCCCTCGCCCGCGAGCACCGGGTGCACATTGTTCCGCACCAGTCCGCCGCCCAGCAGGAGCGAGTGTGACGCCACATTCGCGCTGCGACCCTGCTGAATCCGCAGCGTCTGCACATTGAATGCGCGCAGATGTTCGCGCTCGATCAGATAATGCTGGGCAATGGTGCTCTCGCCGGCCACCAGCTCTGTGACTGCGTTCGACAGCGCCACCGACTCGCCGCCGACCGACGCGTAGTCTTCGATCACCGCGACCTGGCTCTCGTCCTCGGCCACGATCAGGTTCCGCGGATGCGTCACCGTTGGCCCGTCTTCTTTTGTGGAGAGATACAGGAGGGAGATCGGGGACTCCACTACCACGCCGCGGGCCACGTGCACGTACGCGCCATCCCCTACGAACGCGGTGTTCAAGGCGCAGAAGGGATCGCGCCGCGCATCCGCGTACTTTCCCAGGTGTTTCTCCAGGGTTTCCGGATGCTGTTCGATTTGCTCCCGCAGGCTAGTTGCCGTCAGGCCCCTGGGCAGGTTGTTCACCCGCGACAGCTCGGGGGAGAACCGGCCGTTCACGAAGACCAGCTGGGGATCGGCGCCTTTCACGCGAAACGCCGCGACGTCCTGCTCGCTCAGCTTCGCAGATCCCGCAGGTTGAAAGCTTGTGCGGGCAATGGCCGAGACGTTGGTGAAGCGCCAGTCCTCATCGCGCGTGGTGGGAAAGCCGGTCTGGCAGAAGCGCGCAAAGCCGTCTTCCCGCAGCCTTCGCAGCCAGGGCAGTTCCCGCCCCGCCGCGGATTTCGCAAACTCTGTGAAGTTTTCGAGCCAGCTCTCCAGCTGTTCGATTGGAGTCGCCATCGCCTCCCTCACGCCCGCGCTCCTTCGCCGACTCCGACCGGCTGCGGCGCTTCCTTCTCGGTCCAGCCGTAGCCCTTCTCTTCCAGCTCCAGCGCCAGCTCTTTGCCGCCCGAACGCACAATGTGGCCGTCCACCAGCACGTGCACGAAATCCGGCACGATGTAGTTGAGCAGCCGCTGGTAATGGGTCACCACCAGCATCGCCCGCTCCGGGCTGCGCAGCGAGTTCACGCCGTTGGCCACGATGCGCAGTGCGTCAATGTCCAGCCCCGAGTCGGTCTCGTCCAGAATCGCCAGCTTCGGCTCCAGAATCGCCATCTGCAGAATTTCATTGCGCTTCTTTTCGCCGCCGGAGAAGCCCTCGTTCAGGGAGCGGTTCATCAGCTTGTCGTCCATTTCCAGCAGCGCCAGCTTTTCGCGAAACAAGGGCAGGAAGTCCATTGCGTCCATCTCATCGAGGCCGCGGTGCTTGCGCTGGGCGTTCAGCGCTGACCGCAGAAAATAGGTGTTCCCGATGCCGGGAATCTCCACCGGATACTGAAACGCGAGAAACACGCCCTCGGAGGCCGCTTCCTCCGGCTTCATCTCCAGCAGATCTTTTCCGTCGAACCGGATGGATCCCTCCGTCACCACATACGCATCGCGGCGTGCCAGCACCTGCGCCAGCGTGCTCTTGCCCGACCCGTTTGGGCCCATGATGGAGTGCACCTCTCCCGCGTTCACCGTCAGGTCGATGCCCTTGAGGATCTCGTTTCCGCCTACCGATACATGCAAATTTCTGATTTCCAGCAAACTCATCTATTTCCTCGTAATCTCTGAAATCGAAACCCTGAAGCGTGCCTTACCCGACGCTGCCTTCCAGGCTCACGCTCAGCAGCTTCTGCGCTTCCACCGCGAATTCCATGGGCAGCTCTTTGAAGACCTGCTTGCAGAATCCGTTCACGATCATCGACACCGCGTCCTCCGTCTTGAGGCCGCGCTGCTGCAGATAAAACAGCTGGTCTTCGCCGATCTTCGACGTCGCCGCTTCGTGCTCCATCCGCGCCGAGCTGTTCTTCACTTCGATATAGGGGAAGGTGTGCGCGCCGCACTTGTCGCCGATCAGCAGGGAATCGCACTGGGTGTAATTCCTGGCGCCCTCCGCACCTTTCATGATCTTCACCATGCCGCGGTAGGTGTTCTGCCCGTGGCCCGCGCTGATCCCCTTCGAGACGATGGTGCTTTTCGTGTTCTTCCCCAGGTGGATCATTTTCGTGCCGGTGTCTGCCTGCTGATAGTTGTTGGTCAGCGCAACCGAGTAGAACTCGCCCACTGAGTTGTCGCCCTGCAGGATGCAGCTGGGATACTTCCAGGTGATCGCCGAACCGGTCTCGACCTGGGTCCACGAGATTTTCGAGTTCCGGCCCAGGCACTTCCCGCGCTTGGTCACGAAGTTGTAGATCCCGCCCTTGCCGTTCTTGTCGCCCGGATACCAGTTCTGCACCGTCGAGTAGCGAATCTGCGCGTTATCCAGGGCCACCAGCTCCACCACCGCCGCGTGCAGCTGGTTCTCGTCACGCACCGGCGCCGTGCAGCCTTCCAGATAGCTCACGTAGGCGCCTTCCTCGGCGACAATCAGCGTGCGCTCAAACTGCCCGGTCTCCGCGGCGTTGATGCGGAAGTAGGTCGACAGCTCCATCGGACAGCGCACGCCCTTCGGCACATAGACGAACGACCCATCGCTGAACACTGCCGCGTTGAGCGCTGCGTAGAAGTTGTCGGTGTGCGGCACGACTGACCCCAGATACTTCTTCACCAGCTCGGGATGCTTCTGCACCGCCTCCGAGAAGGAGCAGAAAATCACGCCCGCCTCCGCCAGCTTGGCCTTGAACGTGGTGGCAACGCTCACCGAGTCGAACACGGCGTCCACGGCGACGTTGGCCAGCAGCTTCTGCTCGGCCAGCGGAATCCCCAGCTTCTCGTAGGTCCGCAGAATCTCGGGATCCACTTCTTCGAGGCTCGACAGCTGCTTCTTCTGCTTCGGCGCGGAATAGTACGCAAGGTCCTGATAATCGATGGGGGGAAACGACACGTTGGCCCACTTCGGCTCCGCCTGAGCTTTCTCCTGCGCTGCCCAATAGCGGTACGCGTTCAGCCGCCATTCCAGCATGAACGCCGGCTCGTTTTTCTTGGTTGAAATCAGCCGGATCACGTCCTCGTTCAGCCCCTTGGGAATGCGGTCTTCCTCAACGTCGGTAATGAATCCCCATTCGTACTCACGGCTGGCCAGCTCGTGGACGACATTCATATCCGTGCTCATGGAATCTCCTCGAATCTCAGCGAACCGCCTGGCGGCACACTTCCGACGCAATATACGACTAAAGCAGTCCTATATCAGAGTGTACCCCTCCCCTGCCTTGTTTTTCAACCCTGGGGGATACGGAACTCCTTCCTTTAATAAGGAAGATGCAGAGGCCCCCCGGACGGACGCAGGTTCCGGTCCTCCGGGAGCCTCTATCTTATTGATAATTCCCCATCAGGACGAAGGGCGCCCAGTAGAAGGGATGGGCGTAATTCGTCCCGGCAGGCGCGGCAGCCCCATTTGCGTTCACCGTCGCCAGACCTCGGTGCGTGGCCCCGGCCGATTCCGGCCCCGCCCCCTGCAGGAATGCAAGCTGCGCCTGGCGCATCGCTTCCGCCTTTCCCAGTTCCGGGTGGGCCACCCACCGGCGATAAAAGTCGCTCATGATGCGGCTGGTGCTGGCGTCGTTCACGTCCCAGAGCGTGGCCAGCACCGCCTCCGCGTCTTTCTGCTGGGCCACCATGCCCAGGCTGTCCATCTCCAGGCCGTCGCTGGCGATGTCGCCCTTTGCGGTGCTGCAGGCGGAAAGGGTGAGCAGCCGCGTTCCGTGGAAGGTCACCGTGGAATCTTCGAGGCGCGAGAGGGTGAGGGCAAATCCCTGCGGATCGCTGGCGTCGTTCCCGCCCATCATCAGATACGGCTCCGTGCCCTGGCCGGTCTCCAGCACAAAATGACTGGCGATGTGCACGACTGGAAACCCCGATCCCGGGCCCAGCTCCTGCTTGAGCGCGGCGTAGGTGAAGCGATCGTCCGGCAGCAACACCCCGTCGATCGGCCCGTGCGATTCGGGCATGGCCGGATCGTAGACGACCGCGTCCAGCTCGGATAAAACGCCGGGCAGCGCCGGCAAACCGCCATAGCTCTTCGACAAGCCCATGGCCAGCACCCGCAGCCCGGTGCCGCCCGCCGCGGGAGCGGTCATCCGCCCGTAGCTCTCGGGCGTAAACAGCACGTTGTTGAACCGCTGCGCCAGGTAGCGATGCCCGTCGTAGAGCGCGGCCATCGGCACATAGCGCAGCGACCCGTCGAGGGACCAGAGCAGCGTCGGCGCGCGGCCCTTCTCCTGCGGACCATGCTCGAGTGCCGTCAGCTCCTGCTCGAAGGGCGCCACCACCATCGCGTACAGGGCGGCCAAATCCGCTCTGGGATCGGAGGACGGCGTGCGCAGCTCGTTCCGCACCTGCGCGACCTTCTGCTCCAGCTCTGCGGGCGTTGCCTTCAGGTCGTACTTCCGCCTGGACTGCGAGGTCACCACCAGCGCGTAGGCCTGCTGATCGCCCAGCAGCAGGCGGATGCCGATCACGCGCGGCCCCAGATCGGCCAGCGTATTCTCCAGCCGGCTCACTTCCGAGCGCTGCTGGCTGACGGCGGCATTCGCTTCCGCCGTGCCGCCCTTCTGCGCCAGCTCCGGATAGAGCGTCTTGCGGAAGAAATCCGAAACCTCGCCGTTGGCTGCCTCGATCCTGGCCTCCAGCGTCTTTAGCTGCGCGTTCTCCTCGGGCGTTCGCGTCGTCTTCGCTTCGAGCGCAGCAAGCTGCGCGTTGAGATCGGCCAGCCCGGCCGCGCTCTGTTCCCGCGCCGCCAGGTCTTTCTCCACCTGCTGCTCCGCCGCCGTCAGCAGCAGCGGGGCCGCGCGCGATTCCGGGACCACACCCACCACTACTTCCCGCAATTCCTCTTCCTTCAGCAGATCCAGCACCTGCTCCGCATCGCTCAGCCGGTTGGTCTGCATCAGCAGCTCGGCCAGAATGCGGTAGGTCTGCGCCTTCGACTCCACAAACTGCACCTGCGCACTTTGATCGAGCCCGCTGATGTTCCGGCGAATCTGCTGATAATGGTTCACCGACTCGGTCCCGAAGAAGATCGCCTCCTCAAGGCGCTTCTGGCTGCGGAAGTCCAGCATCAGCGATGCTTCGATCCCGCCTTCCAGATCCGGATCGTTTGCCAGCTTCGCCAGCTCCAGCGCCGCCAGTTTCTGCGGCAGCGCGCTGTCGATCTTTCCTTCGTCCGAATACGCGCGCCCGATGCTGTTCAGCGCGAACGCCTGCCCGCGGATGTCGCCCACCTCCCGCCACGCTGCCAGCGACTGGAGATCGAAATCGAGCGCCTTCTCACGATCCCCGAGGTTCGCCACGGTGCGCCCGATCATCGTGAGTGCCGCGGCCTGCCCGCGCCGTTCCTGCACCTCGCGCCAGATGGCCAGCGCCTGCTGGAACAGATCGAGTGCTTTCTGCATCTGGCCCACCTCGATATAGATCCGGCCGCTGTCGAAGAGGTCCATGGCCACGCCGCTGCGATTGCCCACCTGCTGCCAAAACGGCAGAGCCTGGCCGAAATGATCCAGCGCCTGCTGCTTCTCGTTCAGATCGTCCTCAACCCGCCCGACCAGGTTCAGGGTCGCTGCCTCGCCCTCCGGGTGGCCCAGCTCGGTCCATAGAGGGAGCGCATGCTTATACGCATCCAGCGCCTTCTCGTATTCGCCCAAGTCCCACCAGGCCCGCCCGGTGTTGTTGAGCGTCTGCGCCTCGCCGCCGATTTCGCCCGCGTCCTTCCACAGCGGCAGAGCCTGATTCAGAAACTCGAGCGCTTTTTGGCCCTGCCCGATGTCGGCATACGCCCGCCCCAGATTGTCCAGCGCATTGGCTTCGCCGCCGCGATTGCTCACCTGCCGCCACTCCGGCAGCGCCTGGTTCAGCACCTCGATGGCTTTGTCATGCTCGCCCAGGTTGTTGTAGACGCGCCCCATGTTGGTCAGCGTGGACGCTTCGCCCTGCAGAAGCCTGAGCTCGCGCCACACCGGCAGAATCTCGTTGAACAGATCCATCGCCTTCTGTTCCTGCCCGAGATCCGTGAGGATTCGTCCCTCGGTGTTCTTGCTCTGCGCCTGCTGCCCGCGGCTGGTCTCAATCGACAGGGCCTGGGCGCAGTAGTCCAGCCCCTTCTGCGGATCGCCCGCTTCTCGATACAGCGAAGCGAGGGCGTTCAGCTCCGACGCTTCCTCATGCACGTTGTGCGAGCCGCGCGCGGCTGCCAGCGCCTGCTCGTGCTGCTCGATCAGCCCGTGCAGCAATCCGGGCTGCTGTGCCCCAGCTGCCGCCATCCACAACCCAAGGCCAAGACAAACCCCGGCCGCTCGTATGCGCTTCGTCTTCATGGTGACCCCTGCGTTTCGGGATCGACTCGAGCCTGATCCGCCGATCCGAAGATAGAACTTACTGGCTCGCTGCCTGCGCGACGCTGCGAATGGTCGTCACGCCAATCCCCCAGCTGGTTGGCACCGCGCCTGAAGCGCCCCGCGTCCCCGCGCTGGCGTTGCTCAGCAACTGTTCCAGCGGAGACTCAACGCCTCGCGTGCTCCGTGCCACGCCCTCGAAGTTCAGCACGTAAGGATCGGCCAGCGGCTGTGCCGTGCTCAGCAGGATCATCGTGTCCACGCCATAGGGAGGGCCCACCCGCAGCGTCCTCGAGCCCGGCAGGACAAACTCCTGTCCTAAATCCGAGTCGTTAGGAAACTGATTCTCCGCGTAGT
>JBAUGH010000767.1:0-4105 GCA_049679565.1 Acidobacteriaceae bacterium | reverse complement strand
GCGGGGGCGGGGTGTGCCTGAGCGGGGCCCTCCGGCGCGGTCACCGCAGGAAGGCCTCGGGAAGGCCGCCATCGACGGGGATGAGATGGCCGGTGGTGCAGCGGGCGTGGGGACCGGCAAGGAAGAGGATGGCCTGCGCGCAGTCGTTGGGATCGATGGGCTGATGGGTTAAGGTGCGCTTCGCGTAGAAGGCTGCGAGGAGGTTGCGGAGATCGTCGTCGGTGGCCGCCGGGTCGAAGGGGATGCTGTATTTGGTCAGCGAAGCGATGACGCGGTCGCGGGGGAACATGGTGGATCCTTTGACAACCGTGGCGGGGCTGATGCCGTTGACGCGGACTTTGGGGCTGAGGCCGACGGCGAGCTCGCGAATGAGATGGCTGAGGGCGGCCTTGCTGACGTCGTAGGCTTCGCTGCCGCGCTTGGGGACGACGGCGTTAGCGGAGCTGGTGAGGACGATGGAGGCGTCGAGGTCCTGAGCGGCGAAGATTTTGGCAGCTTCGTCAGCGAGCAGGTAATTGGCGGTGACGTTGAGGTCGAGGGTGGTGGCCCACATGCCGTCGCTGATGACGCCGGTAGCGGAGGAGGGGAAGATGGCGGCGGTGTTGATGAGGATGTCGACGCCGCCATAGTGGGCGATGGTGTCGCGGAGGGCGGCGGCGATGGTGTCGCGCTCGCGGATGTTGAGGGCGGTAGCGGCGACGGCCTCTTTGCCGGCGATGGGGCGGAGCTCGTTGGCGACGTTTTCGGCTCCGTCGAGGTCGCGGTCGGCGACGACGATGTGGGCGCCGCGTTCGGCCGCGAGCAGGGCGGCGGCGCGGCCGATGCCGCTGGCTCCTCCGACAATGAGGGCGATTTTACGGCTGAGCTCTTTTTCGGGAGGCTGGCGGCGAATCTTGGCTTCTTCGAGGAGCCAGTACTCGATGCGGAAGGCCTCCGATGGGGGCAAGGCGACGTAATTGGCGTGGGATTTGAAGGCGGAGCAGGGCGCGGCAGGGCCGGCCTGGGGGTAATCGGTCACCGTGGTTTTGCCGGCGAGCGCGGTAGCGCCTTCCATGACGTGGATGGCGTTGTTGTAGAACTCACCGATGATGCGGGAGTCGGCCTTGCTTTTCCCGAAGGAGAACATGCCGAGGGTGGGGATCAGAATGACGGCCGGGTTGGGATCACGGAGGGCGGGCGAGGTGGGCTCGGCGTGCTCCTTATAGTAGGCGGCGTACTCGGTGCGATAAGTCCGGAGGGCAGCGTCGATTTTGGTCTTCAGCGCGGGAACGTCGTCGGTGGATTCGGCAGGGACGAAGAGGGGCCGAATCTTGGTGCGGATTAAGTGATCAGGGCAGCTGGTGCCGAGGTGAGCGAGCGCGGCAGCGTCTTTGGAATCGACGAAACGGAGGACTTCGGGAAGATCGTTGTAGCCGGCAATGAGCCGCTTCTGCTGGGAGACTCGGCCGCGGAGAAAGGGGAGGAGATCGATGGCGAGCTCGCGGCGGTCTTCGCGGGGGGAAGTGGCGGGGCCTCCGAAGAGAGAAGCGCCTTTTTTCTGGAGGTGATCCTGAATGAACTGGCCGAGGTGATCGATCATGGTGATGGTGTTGACGTAGGCCTCGCGCTGGGTTTCGCCCCAGGTAAAGAGGCCGTGACCGCCGAGGACGATGCCGTCGCAGCCGGGATTTTCCTGGACAGCGCGGCGGAGCATCATAGCCAGCTCGAAGCCGGGACGCTGCCAGGGAACCCAGATGAGCTGGTGGCCGAATTCGCGGTTGAACTCCTCCATTTTGTCTTTGCCGTTGGCGGCGGCAGCGAGAGCGATACCCCAGTCGGGGTGGAGGTGGTCGACGTGGCGGAAGGGCAGAAATCCATGGAGGGGGGTGTCGATGGAAGCGGCGACGGGATTCTGGCCGAAGGTGCAGAGGGGGTAGAGGTCGACCATAGCGTCTTCTTCGGAGACGCCGCGGTAGCGGGACTCGAGGGCGAGGAGCTTGTCGAAATAGAGAGTCGCGAAGCCTGCGCGCTTAATGCTGCCGAGGTCGCCGCCGCTGCCTTTGACCCAGAGGACCTCGACGGGCTTTCCGGTGAGGGGATCAGTCTCGGTAATTTTGGAGCTGGTGTTGCCGCCGCCGAAGTTGGTGATGCGAAGGTCGGCTCCGAAAAGGTTGGAGCGATAGCGAAGGAGCTCGGGCTCGTCGAGGCCGGCGGCCAGTTTTTCGTCCCAGAGATCTTCGAGATAGCGCAGTGCGGTGAGAGTTTTCATGGGCACCCCGCAGACGATGATGGCATAGGCAGCGTCAATAGGGCAAATGTTTCTATAGGGATATTCGGTCGAATGGTGAACTGGATTCGAGCCGCGGCCTGGATATGCTGGGTGCGGCATGACTCCTGACAAAAGGGCGGGGAAGAGATTTCGCGGGGTGCTGGAGCGGGACGGCACGACGCTGAACTGGACGATCGTCAAGGTGCCGTTCGATCCAGCGACGGAATGGCTGGAAAGGAAGGGGTTGCGGGTGCGAGGGACGATCAACGGGTTCGGATTCCGGACGTCGCTGTTTCGGATGAAGAAGGGGGAGTTCTTCCTTCTGGTGAACAAACCGATGCAAAAAGGCGGCGCGGTTACTTTGGGATCGGTTGCTGAGGTTGTGCTGGAGCCGGATCTGGAAGCACGTGTTGCAAAGACGCCTCCGGAGCTGGAAAAGCTGTTACGGAAGGATCGGGGGCTGCGGAAGTGGCACGAAGGGCTGAATGAGTCGTCGCGGAAGTGGGTTGGCGACTGGATTGGGCAGCCGAAGAGTGCGGATTCAAGGGTGAAACGCGCCGAACAGATGGCCGAACGGATGCTGCTGGCGATGGAAGGGGAACGGGTGACGCCACCCATTCTGGAGGCGGCGTTCCGGCGCTTGCCGAAGGCGCGGGAGGGATGGGAGGGGATGACTCCGCTGCAGCGGCGGCAGCATCTGCTGGGAATCTTCGGATACAAGAGCCCGGAGTCGCGGCAGAAGCGGGCGCAGAAGGCGGTGGAAGAGGCGCTCAGGATTGCCGGGAAGGGAGTGCCTCGGGCTTCTCAGTGGCCGTGACCACTTTGTGCTCCACGTAGTTGTAGGGGGGGACGGTCTGGCCGCGGAGGATGGAAAGGCCGAGATGGATGAGCATGGGGCCGTAGCTGGGGGCCTCGTGGGAAACGGAGCCGATCCAGGGGCTGCCGGGGCGGCGCATTTCTTCCATGGCTTCGGGGATGCAGTCCTGGCCGACGATGGCGACATGCTTCTCGCGCCTGAGGTCGCGGGCGGCTTCGAGAGCGCCGAGGCCGCTGGTATCGGTGGCGGCGGCGATGAGGATGCGGCGGTCTTTGGGGTGGCGGTTGAGGAACTCGGCAATCACCCTGGCGCTTTTGTCGCGGATGCCGCGGCCATCCATGCGCACATAGGCTTCAACGGGTAATTCGGGGAGGCGGGCTTTGATGCCCTGGAAGGCGCCGGTGATGCGGCTCTGGACGAGGGGCCCGGCGTCTTCGAGATCGAGGCCGAGGACCCAGTCCACCTCGCCGTCCCAGTGCCGGGTGGCGTAGGAGGCCAGCAGTTCGCCGGCTTCGACGCCGACGCGGTAATTGTCCACGCCAAAGTAGGTGGCGTGGGGATGGGGAATGTCGACGGCAATGAGGGGGATGCCGGCGCCGGCGATTTTGTCGGCGACGATGGGGGCGACCTGCTGATCGATCTGAAACTCGATGACCAGATCGACGCGGCTGCGGACAAACTCCTCGGCAATGCGGATGGCGGTGGAAGCGTCGTACTGGTTATCGAGGATGAGGAGATCGACGCCGGCCTGGGAGGCGGCGTCGCGGAGGCTGGCGGCGACGGCTTCGGAAAAGGGCATGTCGCTGCTTTCCTTGCCGAAGCCGAAGCGGACGTTGCGGGGTCGGGTGACGAGGCGGTACAAGCCGTCCTGGGACTGGGCGAGGTAGCCGCGGTGGACGAAGGTTTTAAGGATGCGATAGACGGTGGTTTTGGAGATATGGGTGCGTTGGTAAATGGCTTCGAGGGCCATGGGCTGCTCTTCGCGCTGGAGGAGTTCGAGGATGTCGAGAGCTTTGGAGAGGATGGGGATGAGGTAGAGG
>JBAUGH010000766.1:0-10217 GCA_049679565.1 Acidobacteriaceae bacterium | reverse complement strand
CACACCTGGATTCAGAAGGCGGCCGATATTGGCGGCCTGGGTACGGACGCGATCCGCTGGATTCCTGCCGATGACGAACAGCGGATGGACCTGCGCGCGCTACGTGAGTCCATCGCGAGGGACCGGGTGGCGGGCGACCGGCCGTTTCTGGTGGTGGGGAATGCGGGGACGGTGAGCACGGGAGCGGTGGATCCGCTCACGGAACTGCGGGCGCTCTGCGATGAGGAGAATCTGTGGTTCCACGTGGACGGCGCGTACGGCGGACTGGCTGCCATGCTGCCCGACGCGGCCGCGGATCTGAGGGCCCTGCGGACGGCGGATTCGGTGGCGGTGGATCCGCACAAATGGCTGTATGCGCCGCTCGAGGCGGGCTGCGCGCTGGTGCGATCCGCAGATCGGCTGCGCGACGCGTTTGCCTATCATCCCGCGTATTACCACTTCGGAGTGGAAGCCGTGAACTACTTCGATCTGGGACCGCAGAACTCGCGGGGTTTCCGCGCGCTCAAGGTCTGGCTGGCGCTCGGGCAGGTGGGGCGGAGCGGCTATGTGCAGATGCTGACCGACGATATGCGCATGGCCGAGGAACTCTTCGCGCGGGTAAAGCGGGAGCCGGCTCTCGAGGCTCTGACCTGCGCTCTGAGCATCGCGACGTTTCGCTACGCGCCGCCGGATCTGGATCGGGAGGATGCAAAGACCGCCGAATATCTCGACGATCTGAACCGTGAACTGCTGACGCGGCTGCAGAATGGCGGCGAAGCGTATCTGTCGAACGCGGTGGTCGCTGGAAAATTCGCGCTGCGCGCCTGCGTGGTCAATTTCCGGACGAGCGCGGCCGATATGGAGGCGCTGATCCCGGTGATGCTGCGGCTGGGCGCGGAGATCCACACAGAACTGCGGGCGCAAAAGCGGGGCGGCTGATTTTTCAGGCTGCGATCCTCAGGCGGATTTGGCGGCCAAAGTCTCACAGTGCTTTTTGAGACTGCGGGCCTCGGTGGCGACGTAGTCGTTGATGCGTTTCGCGTACATCGTGCCGAGGATTGCGCCGACGAGGCCTTCGGTGGAAAAGGACAGCTCGACTTCGGTGCCGGAGCCGTCGGAGCCGGTGAGGCGGTGGTCGGCAATCATTTTGGCGCCGGGGGATTTGACCACCCAGGTGAAGGCTTGGTGGGGGATGCACTCGGTGACTTCATAGACGGCGGGGCGTAGTTTGGGCTGGGTGATGCGATAGCGCGATCCGACGTGGAAGCCGTGGTTGGTGAGCGGCTCGACTGCGAGGACGGTCGGTGTCCAGCGGGGCCAGCGCTCGACATCGGCGAGGACCTGCCAGATGGCGGTCGGGTTGGCGTGGACAATGACGCGTTCGACGGTCTGCATGGGACGGCTCCTCAAGTCAGTAGACAGTGATCCCTGGCCAGCGGTCAGGGACCAGCGATCAAAAAGGGATACGTCGAGCGGGCTTGGGAGGTTCCACGAGGCCGCTTCAGGCCGGGGACCGGATTATTCGCTTCGGGTGAGAGCAGGCAGCGCCCGCAGCACGTCTTCGGGTTCGGGGCGGACCCGGAAGTCGGCGTGGACCTCGGCAAAGAGGATTTTGCCGTCCTGATCGATGACGTAGGTGGCCGGGACGGGCAGCTTCCAGCTCTCGTCGCCATTGATGAAAGGGACGTTGAGGAGGATGCTGCGGTAGTAGCGCTGGACATATTCGGGCAGGGTCCAGACGAGGCCGTAGCGTTCGGCAACGGCGCAGCCGGGATCGGCGAGCAGGGGGAACGGGATGCCGTGCTGGCTGGCGGTAAAGTCGCTTTGCCGCTGAGTTTGTGGGGATACGCCGATGACCATGGTGCCGCGCTCGCGGAGGCCGGGATAGAGGTCGCGCCAGGTTTCAAGCTCGGTGACGCAGTAGGGACACCAGCGGCCGCGGAAGAAGTCGATGACGAGGGGGCCAAGGGCGAGCAGGTCGGAGGAGCGCACCATTTTGCCGGAGAAGTCGGGCAGAGAGAAGGCGGGAGCCTGGGAGCCGATGGGGAGGAGACGGTCTTCGATGCCGGAGGCAAACAGCTCCTGGATGGCCCGTTCGCCGATGGCGAGACGCTCGGGCTGGACCAGGGTGCGGGTCTGGGCAGTGATCTCGTCGAGCTGATCCTGGAGGTGCGGCATACAGGTACAGTGTACCGGGTGCGGCGGGAGGGCAAGAGGGGATTTGCAGGGAGGGATTACGATGGTGAGCGAGGGCTGCTCCGGCGCGTAACAGAGAGACGCCGGGGTCTGGGGGGCAAGACCATGTACGGCAAACGATTAGCAGGCTGGCAGGGCGCGCTGGCGGCGATTCTGCTGAGCGGGTCGGCTTTGGCGTGGGCACAGGGGACGGTGCCGGTGAACGTTGAGGTGAAGGATCCGAGCGGAGCGGCGCTCGCCAATTACCCTGTGGCGGTTTCCTGGCAAGCCGACCAGCCGTTCCAAACCATCATCAGCGACCAGGATGGACAGCTGGTCATTCCGCTGACGCCTGGCGGCTATGACCTGCGGGTCGGAACGTCCGATTATCGGCAGGCCACCGTGCATCTTGATGTTGGCCCGGCGATGTCAGTGGCCGTGCTGCTAAGGCCGGGAGGCTCGGCAAACCATGTGCAAGTCATCCCTGTACCGTTCCCAGTGGTACCCCAGGCTGTTGCAGTCACCGCGATGATCCGGGACGGCGCGCCGGCTCAGGATCAGGGCTATACGCCGGTCACAGTGGTGGTGACGGGTCCGGATGGAGCGGCGGTGCCGGGGGCGGAGGTGGGGGTTACACCGGGATCGCCGTCGGGCGACCATTTTGTGGCGGACGAGCAGGGGCGCGTCGCGGTGGGACTGGTTCCGGGCGAGTACCGGCTGAGGATCACCGCAGAGGGATTTGCGCCAGTGGAGCGCAAGGTGGTGGTGACGGAGACGGCGCAGACCGTGAATGTGGCGCTGGGGGCCGCTCCGCCGGAGAACGGGCCGATGGACACCAACGCAGCCGCGCAGACGCCGGGAGCGGTGCCACTGGGTATGGCGGGCGGGGAAGACGGGACCACAGCGCCGGAGGCAGCAAACCTGCTGGTAATCACGGCGGGGCCGCGGCAGCGGGGGGTGTTTACGCCGGCGACGCTGAAGGATTATCCGCACCAGACGGTGACGATTTTCGATCATCACACCAAGAAGAACGAGACTTACTCGGGCGTGCCGCTGATGGATCTGCTGGAGCATCTGGGTGTGCCGCATGGGAAGGATCTGATGGGCAAGATGCTGGGGGAGTACATCGTGGCGACCGGATCGGACGGCTACAAGAGCGTGGTGGCGCTGGGCGAGGTCGATCCGGAGTTCCACCCAGGCAAAGTGCTGGTGGCCGACACGATGGATGGCAAGCCGCTGGGCGCGAAGACGGGTCCGTTTCGGCTGGTGGTGAGCGAAGATAAGCGGCCGGCGCGAAGCGTGCGCAACCTGGTGAGTATCGAAGTGAGGACGGCGGAGTGAGAGGAGCAGCGTTCAGAAACGCAGCGTACAGGCTACAGCGTTCAGTGTTGAGGACAAGCAGGAGCCCGCTCCGGGTCTGCCTCGCGGGGATGTTCATCTTCATCTGTGCCGGGGCACGCAGCGCGACTCAAACCGGCGTTGCTCCGAGTGCGCCGATTTCCAAAGTGCTCCAGCCGTATACGAGCTGCGATTTTCCGGACATGCTGCGCATCGTATCGCTGAGCCCGATAACGCCCGGGCCGCTGCTGGTGGCGACGGCTGCGGGCACACAAAACATCGATCTGGAGGCGGGGGAGCAGGTGATGTTCGCCTATCCGCTGACAGATTTCTTCGCGAACGCAAAGGTCGAGCTGCTGGCCGCCGATACGTATGAGCAGAGCAGGAAGATTCTTCTCGCCAACATGGCTCTGATGGAGTCGCAGCGAAACGGGCCGGTGCGGGCTGAGGCGCTGCCGGCCGGGCTGCACGGATTCGATGTGCACGGCAACGATCGGATGAAGCTCGATGGCGACGTGCTGGGGATGTATCTGCTGTTCGACGATGCGAAGCACGTGGTAACGACGGTTTCCTTCCTGAACCAGCACTCATGGGAGCGGAAATTCCAGACCATGGATGAGTACGGGCAGCTGCGAGATCGTTTTCTGCGGACGTATACGGGATGCATTCGGCAGAATCAGGCGATCGAGCGGTAGGCGTCAGCGAGGGATCGAGACCCCTCGGCGCCAGATCTCATTCGAACTGGTTGAGGTCGGTGTCGGGCGCGGGATGGCCGAGGATGCGGCACATGGCGACAATCTGTCCCTTGTGATGGAAGGCATGGGTGAGCACGTGGTGCAGGACGAGCGCCGGTGTTCGATAGGCGACACCGCCATCGGGGAAACGCAGTTCGGCGTTGGCGTTGAGCTGCTGCTCGGTCAGGCGTGACAGGTAATCGAGGGTGAGGGCGCGACCTTCGCCTTGGAGGGTGCGCGCGTCGGCAACGGCGGGCCATCGGGCCGGGTACCAGGTCTGGTTGGGCAGCCCCTGCAGCCGGTTGACCCAGCGGACCTCGCAGCCGAGCAGGTGAACGACCTGGGCGTGAACGGAAGGGTAGCCGAAGCCGGGGATTTCCTTTGCGTAGTCGGCGGCGGGAAGCATGTCGAGATGGTCGAAGAGGAGCGTGAGGCTCTGGTGGGTCCAGCCGTGGAATTTGCGGATTCCGTCGACAGTAAACATCATCCTTACTCCAGGCCCAGCTTTTTCCAAAGCGCGTCGACGCGCTCTTTTGTCGCAGTGTCCATGACAATTTCCTTAGGCCAGGGGCGAGTGAACCCTTCGGCGGCCCACTTGCGGGTGGCGTCGATGCCCATCTTGCTGCCGTAGTTGGGCAGGCGCGAGGCGTGATCGAGCGAGTCGATGGGGCCGAGAGTGAACTGGATATCGCGCTCCGGGTCGATGTTGTTGGCGACGCGAAGGGTGACCTCAGCCAGGTTTTGCACGTCGCAATCCTCGTCGACAACGATGATGCACTTGGTGAACATGGCCTGGCCCATGGCCCAGATGCCGTTCATGACCTTGCGCGCGTGGCCGGCGTAGCTCTTGCGAATCGACACGATCATGAGGTTGTGGAAGACCGCTTCGACGGGCAAATTGATGTCGACGATCTCCGGGAGCGTGAGGCGGAAGAGCGGGAGGAAGGTGCGCTCGACAGCCTTGCCCATCCACGCATCTTCCTGCGGCGGCTTGCCGACGATGGTGGCGGAGTAAATGGGGTCTTTGCGGTGAGTGATGCAGGTGATGTGGAAGACGGGGTAATCTTCGGCGGCAGTGTAGAAGCCGGTGTGGTCGCCGAAGGGGCCTTCCGGGCGGAGCTCGTCGAGGAGGACGTAGCCTTCGAGGATGATTTCGGCGTGGGCGGGGACTTCGAGATCGACCGTCTCGCATTTCACCAGCTCGACGGGTTGCTGGCGCAGGAAGCCGGCGATGAGGAACTCCTCGACCTCGGGCGGCGCGGGCACGATGGCGGAGAATGTGGTGGCAGGATCGGTGCCGATGGCGACGGCGACTTCGAGGCGGTTGTTGGCAGGGTCGGCGTGCGTCAGCGTGATGCCTGCGGTTCCACCAGCGGTTTCGGCCATCGCGCTGACCCGGCCTGCAGCATCGCCGGCAGCGGAGCGGAGGCGATCGCGGAGATGCTCGGCGGCGTTCTTTTGGCGCTGCCAGTGCATGCCGGTGGTCTGGCCGTCGTAGACCTGCATGCGATACATGCCCATGTTGCGCTTGCCGGTCTTCGGATCCCGGGTAACCACGCAGGGCAGGGTGATGAAACGGCCGCCGTCGAGGGGCCAGCACTGGAGGATGGGGAAGTCGAGGAGGGAGAAGTTGTCGAGGAGGATAACGTCCTTGCAGGGCGCGCCCCCGGACGAGATGGCTTTGGGAAAGACATTGCCCAGGGCCGCGAGCTGCGGAAGCATCTTCAGCTTCTCGAGGAGGCCTTCGGGGGATTTGATCTCCATGAGAGCGCGGATGCGGGCAGCGATTTCGTCGAGCGATCCCTTGTCGGGATCGAGGCCGAGGGCCAGCTTCATGCGACGCTCGGAGCCGAACTGGTTCATGAGGACGCGGGCGCCAGGATAGCCTGTGACGTTCTCAAACAGGAGTGCCGGGCCGCCGGGAGCGGTGCGCGAGGCAGCGGAGAAGCCGGACTTCGAGACGCGGTCGGTGATCTCGGCGATTTCGAGAATCGGATCGACTTCTTCGCGGATGCGGCGCAGCTCGCCGGCTTTGTCGAGGGTTCTGATCCAGTCTCTGAGGTCGTCGCAAGCCAGGGCGGGTTCTCCGGTTGAGGTATCAGCTCAACTATAGAACGTTGCAGGGAACTGGCAGAGCTGGGCGCCTATTTGATCCTGACCGCGCTTTGGTCGCTCAACCTATAGAAGTTGAGAGTCAGATCCACGGTCGCCGTCGCTGGATCTTCCTTCGGGCTGAATCCGAAGGCACAGCCGGACAGCAGGGATTCCGAGCCGATCGCGTGGTAGAGGCGATCCGTTGCCAGTCCATCGTAGATATCGCCGGATTTCATGGCCAGAATCTCGTGCACCTTCTCTTCCTGGTTCGGAGTCAGGTGCTGGATTGTCAGACTGCGCAGGTGATAGAGGGGGATCAACGAGAGTTTGTAAGAAGCAAGGCCGTGATCGTGGTCCAGGTCGGGAGTAGCGGAAAGGGGATGGGCCAGGTTCGGCCCATCCCCGGACGGCGCTGCTGCAAAGGTCAGTGCAGCCCGTAGACGTCGATTTCGCCCTGCGGATTGGTGGTGGTGGTCGGGTCGTGGCCGGTGGAGATATAGACCTTGCCGTTGGCCACGATGGGCGAGGTGAATTTGATGCCGTAGCCGGCGGCGTCGCCCGAGTTCTGGCTGCTGTTGTAGAGCTGGTTGGGAAACTCGTCGGCATCGTAAGCGCGGAGGGTGGCGGCGGTGGGCGTGCCCTCCTGGAGCGGGGTGCCCTCATCGATCATCCAGACGATGCCGTTGTGGGCGCCGTTGGACGAAATGAAAGGCGTGGTCCCGCGAGTGTTCTCCTGGATGCTGGGGATGGTATACGCGCCGGGCGTGAGGGTTCCGGAGTACTCGAATTCGCGCACACCTGCCGGGGTGGAGCTGCCGGTCGGGGTAATTCCGAGGAAAGCGTAGCCGTTGTAGTAGGCGGGAGTGCCGAAGATCTCGTAGGCGTTGATCATGGCCGTGTGGGTTCCGGAGCTGTCGGTGCAACTGCCGGAATAGGGAGCGGAAAGATCGGATTCGAACCACAGGGTCTGGGTGGCGCCGGCGTCGTTGGCCTGTTCGTGGCCCATGCTGCCGGAGTTAACGAGGTAGAGCTTGCCCATCTTGCCTCCGGCGAGCAGCTGGGTGGTGCCGGGAATGAGCAGAAGGCCGCCGGCCGCGAGGTCGGAATCGTCACAGTCCATGAACTGATAGTCCTGGGGCGTGAAGTAGTCTTCGACCTTGAGGGTGGGGCTGAACTTGATGATGGAGTCGCTGAAGGCGGTTGTGCCATCCCAGGGACCGTTGCCGGTGGTGACGTAGATGTTGCCGGAGCTGTCGGCAACCGGACCGCCGCTGCCCATCCAGATGCCGCCGGCGCTGGCGTAGGTGCCTTCGCCGTTGAGATTGGGGCTGGCGTTCCAGACCGCAACCTGGGCGAGGGTGGAGGCGTTGTAGGCGAGCAGCCAGCCGGTGGGGCATCCGCCGACGCCGATGTAGACGTTCCCGTCGGCGAGCAGCAGCGCCGCGCGCTGGACGCAGCCGGTGGTGAGGGTGACGGTCGTCCCGTTGCCGCTGGAGTTCGTACCGGGAACGGATGCATTGATGGTGACGGGCCCGCCAAATTTCTGCGCGCCGGTGGTGATGTCGAGTGCGCTGAGGCGAAAGGTGCCGCCTGCGCTCGAGGACTGGGTGGAGACCACGTACAGAGTGTTGGTGGAGGGGTCGATAACCGGGGTGGAGGTGACGCCCTGCCAGGGCTGAATGGGGCCGTTGGTGAGCGGGGTTTCACCGGACTGGAGCAGCGAAACCTGCCAGAGGGGTTTGCCGCCGTTGTAGCTGTCGGCGTCGAAGGCATACACGCTGTCGTGCTCGCTGGCGACGTAGATCACGTTGTGCTGCGTACCGCCGATGGTGACGTTCGACATATAGAGCGGCTCGCCGTAGACGTAGCCGTCGACGAGATCGGAGAAGAGCTTGCCGAAGCTCTGCGGGCTCACATTGGCGGGTGTCAGTGACTGCTCGCCGGAATTAAGGCCGCTGCGGTTAGCGTCCATATGCCAGGTAGTGATGTTGACGCCCGTACCGGAAGCGATGGTAATGGTGGCCGGCGTGCTGCCGGTGACGCTGTTGAGGGCCGCAGAGATGGTGGTGGAACCGGCTGCGACGCCGGTGGCGAGGCCGGAGGCGTTGATGGTGGCTACCGAAGTGTCGGACGAGGTCCAGGTGGCGGAGGAAGTGACGTCGCCCGTCGAGCCGTCGCTGTACGTGGCGGTGGCGGCGTATTGCTGGGTGGATCCCATGGCGAAGCTGGCCGATGAGGGGGTGACGGCGATGGAGGTCACAGTTTTCGCTGGCGAGGAAGAGGTTACCGTGACCTGCGCTGTGCCGCTCACGCCGCTCATCGACGCGGTGATGGTGGTCGAACCGGCGGCGACACCGGTGGTCAGGCCGGCGGAACTGACGGTCGCCGTGCCGGTGGAGGCGCTGGTCCACGTGGCCGTGGAAGTAATGTTTTTCGTGGAGTTGTCGCTGTAGGTCGCAGTCGCAGTGTATTGCTGGGTGGCGCCGATGGCAACGCTGGCAGTGGGCGGCGTGACCGAGATGGAGGTCAGGGTCGGAGGCGGGGGCGTCGAAGCGGTGACGGTGAGACTGGTCTTGCCGCTGACGCCGCTGAGCGCTGCGGTGATGGTCGCGGTTCCGGAGGCCACGCCCGTGGCGAGGCCGGTGGAGTTGACGGTCGCGGTGGCTGAGCTGGAGCTGGTCCAGGTCACCATGGAAGTTACATTCGCGGTGGAGTTGTCGCTGTAGGTCGCGGTGGCGGTGAATTGCTGCGTTGCCCCGGCAGCGATGCTGGCCGTGGCCGGCGAAACAGCGATCGAGGTGAGAGTGGCCGTTGCCCCGTTGACCGTGAGGCTGGCCGCGCCGCTGACGCCGCTGAGCGATGCGGTGACGGTCGCGGTTCCGGAGGCCACGCCGGTGGCGAGTCCGGCGGAACTGACGGTCGCAGTGGCGGAACTGGAACTGGTCCAGGTCACACTGGAAGTTACGTCGGCGGTCGAGCTGTCACTGTAGGTGGCGGTGGCGGTGAACGCCTGGGTGGCCCCGACAACGACGCTGGCGGTGCCCGGCGATACCGCGATGGCGGTTACGGTCTTGGGGCCCGGTCCGGTGCTGGACTGATCGGGAGCGGTGCCGGCTTTGCCTCCGCAACCGGCAAGGGTCATGGCGCAACACACTGCGATGCACAGGGGGAGAGAGAGAGCAGCGGGCGAAACGCGGCCCTTGTGTATACGAAACCGAAACGACATGCGCCACCCCATTTGAGGGAAATCCATCACGAGGAGACACAAACCGGGCAAAGGTCTCCGGCTAGCACAGACAGGGACTTGAAAGCGAAACCAGAACTCTGGCGGAAGGAACCATCCAGGCAGAGAACTCCACAACAACAGAGACCGTACCAATCCAGTTCAACGATGCTCCCGAACGTGCGTACGGAACGGAGCGAATGTGATCTGTTGGTTGATTGGAGGGGGTGTCAGGGTTGTATGCTTAATAGTAATCGCACTCATTGGGTAGTTGTAAACAAGTAAATACAGGAGGCCCGTCGGGGACGGTGCGGAAGCGGGCAATTTACGGCAGGTCTCGGAAGACGGGACGCGGACGCCGAATTGCTCCTCCCGCGGAGTGGGACGCGCAGTCCAATCAACAGAGAGAGTTTCCGGCTGCGGGCTTTAGGATTTCCCTGGGAGAAACCACAAGCCATGAAACGATACATCGCTCCGATGGCGGCCCTCGCCGCGTTGATCTTTTTCTACCGGGCGGGGGTGGCGCAGACGCCGGTTGGCACCGTTGCCGAGGATTATGCACGAGCGCGCGCCATCGTCGCGAAGATGACGCTGGATGAGAAGATCACGGAACTGCACGGCATCCACACGGCGGAGTATTACCGGTACGTGCCGGGGATCCCGCGGCTGGAGAT
>JBAUGH010000765.1:0-6199 GCA_049679565.1 Acidobacteriaceae bacterium | reverse complement strand
TATCTGATGGCGATCCCGGCGGCCGGGCATCAGGGGCGGCGGGTTGCGGAGGGGCAGCGGGCGATGCAGTTCCAGTCCGATCCATTTCTGGGATGGACGACGATCGCGAACCGGGATTATCTGGTGCGCCAGCTGAGCGACCACAAGGGGTCGATCGAGATCGACGATCTGCGGGGGCAGGGCCTGATTGACTATGCGGAGATGTGCGGCGAGTTGCTGGCGCGGGGCCATGCGCGGTCGGGCGACGCGTGCCTGCTGGCGGGGTACATCGGCAACGGGGCGAAGTTCGGAGACGCGCTGACGAAGTTTGCGGAGGCGTATGCGGATCAGACGGAGAAGGACTGGGAGAAGCTGAAGAAGAGCTGGTAGGCGTAGATGGGAGCCAGGAGCACTCCTCGGCCGCCGCGAAAATCTTTATTCAGGCGTGGGGCGAGTTTGATACACTCGGCGGGCCCGACGTTCCCCATCCCCCGACAACCGATCCTCGGGCCTGAAAAGCGAGGAGATACTATGCACCCTGGGAATCAACCTGCGGGACCGGCGACGCCTGCCCTGATTTTCGACATGCTGCAGGCGCACCAGCGCACCGCCGCGCTGAAGGCGGCCATCGATCTGGACGTGTTTGCCGCGGTGGGCAACGGGCCGGGCGATGTTGCTTCGATTGCCCGTCACTGCAACGCATCGGAGCGCGGCATCCGCATCCTGTGCGATTTTCTGACGATCAACGGCGTGCTGGTGAAGGAGAACGACAGCTACCGGCACAGCGCTACGAGTGCGCTGTTTCTCGATCCGCGATCGCCGGCGTCGCTGGCGTCGATTGCGCAGTTCCTCGGCAACCCGGCGAACCGCGAGCCTTACGCGCAGCTGGCGGAGATCGTGCGCAACGGGCGGACGACGTTGCCGGGAGATGGATCGGTGGAGCCGGAGAATCCCATATGGGTGCAGTTTGCGGAGACGATGGCGCCGATGATGGCGCCCATGGCGGCTCCGCTGGGGGCGGTGGTGCTGGAGGGACAGAGCGGCCCGATGCAGGTGCTGGATATCGCGGCGGGACACGGGCTGTTCGGGATCGAGATCGCGAAACAGAACGCACAGGCGCAGGTGACGGGGGTGGACTGGGCGCCGGTGCTGCGGGTGGCGCTGGAGAACGCGCGCAAGGCGGGCGTCCACGAGCGGTACAGGATGCTGCCGGGGAGCGCGTTCGAAGTGGATTTTGGCGGTCCTTACGATGCGGTGCTGCTGACGAACTTTCTGCATCATTTCGACAAGCCGACCTGCGTGGGGTTGCTGAAGAAGGTGCGGGGATCGCTGAAGGCGGGAGGCCGGGTGGCCACGCTGGAGTTCGTGCCCAACGAGGATCGGATTTCGCCGCCCATGCCGGCGGGGTTTGCGATGACGATGCTGGCCTCGACCGCGGCGGGCGATGCTTACACGCTGAGCGATCTGTCGGCGATGTATGCGGAGGCGGGGTTCAGGAACACGAAGGCGCATCCGATCCCGATGAGTCCGCACACGGTGGTGACGGGGCACGCCTGAGAGCGGATCTCGAAGGGACGTGCGAAAATCGTCGGATGAATGAACTGGCTCTGACCCTGATCGGCGACAGCGCGCACACGCCTCCGTCGCATATCGTGGAGAAGCTGGCGGAGGAACTGGCGCACCGGCGGGTGGCGGGCGCTCCGCACAGCATCTATGCCGAGATCTGGCACGCGGCGTTCTGGCAGCAGCAGGCTCTGGACCGAATCGACGGAGTGGAAACGTCGTTTCCCGAGCACAACGATCTGAGTTTTCCGAACGAACAACAGGAACGCGGGGAGACGTGGGCGTCGCTGGGCAAGCGATTTCTCGCAGGCGCGGAGAGATCGGCAGCGATCGCGAACAGTCCCCAGGCGGGTGAACTGGAACGGGTGGTACGCTGTCTGTCGGCTCCGGGGCAACCGATACGCCACATGACGGTGCGGGAACAGCTGGAGAGCACGGCGGCGCACAATGCCTATCATCTGGGGCGGGTGGTGCTGCTGCTGCAGATGGCAGGGAGCTGGCCACCGCCTTCGGGCGGACTGACGTGGTAACGATTTGCCATCGAGGCAGACTCAAAAGCGGCCATCGGGACAGGCTCAAAAGCGGCCATCGGGACAGGCTCAAAAGCGGCCATCGAGGCAGACGGAAAGGTGGCCGTCCGGGCGCAGGGAAAATTGCACACGGCTCGGGAGGGGCGATGAAGAAGCGCGAGTGGCTGATTCTGGTGGTGGCAATGGCGGTGCTGGCGGTGGGCAGCGCGCGGGTGAGGAACGTGTGGGCGCTGTCACCGGCTCACGGCGATGCCACGGCAAGCGCCAGCGATCAGGCGCGGGGCGAGGCGTGGTGGGCGCATATCGAGGCGCTGGCCAACGACGGGATGCGCGGGCGGCAGACCGGCACGCGGGATTATCTGCGCGCGGCAGCGTATGTGGCGAAGCAGTTTGAGTCGTACGGGCTGAAGCCGGCCGGCGTTGGCGGCAGCTGGTATCAGCCGGTGCACTTTGTGGAGCAATGGGTGAACGCGGACAAGTCGTCGGCGAGCCTGGTTGTCGGCGGCCAGAGGGAACCGCTGGTGCTGGGGCAGGATCTGGTGCTGGGGGCGCACTCGCCGCAGCTGGCGCATGTGGACGCGCCGCTGGTGTTCCTCGGTTATGGGCTGCATTTGCCGGAATCGAATTATGACGACTTCGATTCGGCGGCAGTGCCGTTCGGGTCGCTGAAAGGGAAGATCATCGTGGTGATCAACGGCGGACCGGCGGATTTGCCGGGGGCGCTGAAGTCGTTTGCGCGCACTTCGCCGATGCGGGAAGAGATGGACAAGGCGGGCGTGGCGGGGATCATCTCCATACCAACGCCGAAGTCGATGGACTTTGGCTGGGCGCGGATCGCCTCGAGCGCGTCGCAGCCGGGGATGTGGCTGGAGCCGGAGCCGGGCGATGCCGAGGTGGCGCGGCGTCATCCCGCGCTGGCCGACGATCATGTTTCGCGATTTGGGGCGGCCTTTAATCCCGCGGAAGCAGAGAAGCTCTTCGCCGGGACGGGACACACCTTCGCCGAGATGCTGGCGCTGGCCGATGCGCAGAAGCCGCTGCCGCGTTTCGATCTGGGCAAGCGGCTGACGGCGTCGGTTTCGGCGGACCGCGACGCGGTGGTGTCGCCGAATCTGGTGGCGAAGCTCGAAGGCAGCGACCCGGCGCTCAAGAACCAGTACGTGCTGGTGTCGGCGCATCTGGACCACCTTGGGGTGGGCGCGCCGATCAAGGGCAAGACCATCTATAACGGCGCGATGGACGACGCGTCGGGCGTGGCGACGGTGCTCGAGACGGCGCAGGCGCTGAGCGAGGATGCGGCGAAGGGCATTCGTCCGAAGCGAAGCGTGCTGTTCGTGATCTTCACGGCGGAGGAGAAGGGGCTGCTGGGCTCGCGTTATTTTGCAGGGCATCCCACGGTGCCGGAGCGGGCGATTGCGGCGGATCTGAACCTCGACATGTTCATGCCGCTGTTCGCGCTGAAGAAGCTGCACGTTCAGGGGCTGGAGCAGTCGACGCTGGCCGACGATGCGCGCCGCGTCGGCGAAGCCCACCACATCGTGATTGCAGGCGACCCGGAGCCGGACCGGAACTCGTTCATCCGCACCGACCAGTACAGCTTTGTGCAGGCGGGCGTGCCGGCGCTGGCCATGAAGTTTGGCTGGGAATATGGGTCGCCCGAATATCACCTGTGGCGCAATTGGCTGGCGGAGCGGTACCACTCGCCGCAGGACGACCTGAGCCAGCCGGTGGATCTGGTGGCGGCGGCGCAGTTCAATGCCTTTTTCGCAGATCTGGTGAGGGAAGTGGCGAACGATCCGGCGCGGCCGCATTATCTGGAGTCGAGCTTCTTCCGGCGATTTGAGACGGGGCAGTAGGCGATCAGCGCTGCTTTTTCCCGACTGGACGGCGGGAGCGCTGCTTCGCCGAGACCGACCTGATGATGAGCCGGCGGGGCTGCGCGGGGTCGATCGGATTTCCAGCCAGTTCAAGCGCCTGGGCAATGAGGTCCTGGACGGCGGGATCGTCGATCATGGCTCCATTGTCGAGCCGGATATGGCGAACCAGCCGGCCGCTGCCGGACAAGTAGCAGTCCGGATCGCGCAGGCGAGTGCCGTTCTGCAAAAAGAAGAGGCTCACCCACCGCGGGAAGACTGCGATGGAGAAGAGCGCCTCGGACGCGCGTTCCGTCGGGCCGAAGCCGATGGCGAGCGCGTTGTAGTTGTCGTAGACAAGCTCCAGGGCGCCGGGCAGGCGGGCGCGCATGCGGCGAAGGGCGACGCGGGCGTCAGCGGCAATCTCGGAGGTGTACTTGTCGAGGAAGGCGTCGAGTTGGGCGGAGGCAGACGCTCGGGCAGGAGCCGAACTCTTTCGACTGGAAGGCATAGCGAGAAGAATAGCGAAAGCGCAGAAAATCCGCTTATGAGGCGGCCTCGAGGCGTCGCTTGTCTGCCCAGCGGAGCACGCGCAATGCCCGCAGCGTGTTCCAGCGGCTCGGGTCGCCCACGGTTTCTCCGGCCGGCAACGCGAGCGCCTCGTCGTAGGCGCGATCGAGGAGCCAGCGGCCATCTGCCTGCCGGCGGATCTCGAGGATGTGCAAAGCATCGCCGATGCGGGGGTCGGGAGGAGCCCCGGCAGCTCGGAAGTAGTCGAGCGCGCGCAGGATGTCGTAGTGGTAGCGGGGAGGGAAGGCGAGCTCGAGGAACTCGGGATGGGCGAGGTCGCCGGTGGACAACCGGCGGAAGAGGCTGCGCTCGAGCAGGTATTGCTCGGCGCGGCGCCGGGCCGCCGCGATTTGAGGAAGCATCTCGGACGGGGAGCCCGCGGCCCGCTCGTACTCGAGCAGGCCTTCGAGGACGCAGAGGGTGGTGTGAAAGGAGGAGCGCCGGCTTTTTGGGGCTTCGCAGTTCCAGCCGCCGTCGTCAAGCTGTTGGGCGAGGAGGCGGCGCGCGAGATTTTCTGAGGGATGGCCGAAGTATCCGCCCAGGGCGAGCACGCCGCCGTTGATGCAGGGCTCGACTTCGCCGTCGAAGAAGGCATTGCCGCCGAGGTCGGGGCGGCGCAGATCCCAGCGGCCGCCGTGGTTGCTCCATCGGAGGTTGGCTTGGGCGCGGGCGACGGCGGATTGGACGGCGGGATCGGCCGGATCCGCGCCGGTAGCACGGAGGAGAAGAAGGGTGAAGAGGGTCGTGAGCCAGGCGGGGGCGTTGGGACGGCGCCAGGAGCCATCGGATTCCTGGAGGGCAAGGATGGCGGCGCCCAGGCCTTCGCGGGGGACGCGGGCGCGCTCGGCGGCGATGGCGGCGGGGGATGTGCCGGGCCGATCGCGCATCGCCTGCCAGCGAATCGCGGGGTCGGCATCGAGCAGCCAGGGGAGGGTGTTGGTATCCACGGCGGGATGGTAGCAGAAGGATTGGGAATGGAAGAAAGAGGGCACACAAGGTAAAAGCCCGCTCCGGGGTGGGGAGCGGGCTTTCGGAGTGCGGCAAGGGGTAGTTGCCGCGTTACAGAATTATGCCGGCGATCACCTAATCTCCCACACACTTTCGCGTGCAGTACCATCGGCCCAACGAGGCTTAACTTCCGTGTTCGGGATGGGAACGGGTGGGACCCTCGCGGTATGGTCACCGGCAAAGTCGGAGGCGTCGGGATCCCTCGCGCGGAGCGTTCGGGATTTCGGCTGCGGGCTCACACGCCCGCAAAGCGCCTCAACCTGAGCGACGCCTGGCGGAGTGGTTTCTCCGCGGCCAGGGGATCCGGGACAGTTTCTTCATCGGACCGCGACCGGCAGACTGGCGTCACAGCTTAACTGGCGGGGAGACGAGCTCCCCGCCGAGGACACGAAAATCGATTGAGATACAAGGCGCGTTGAGCGCTGGTGCAGAGTACTGCGCAGAATTAATTCTATGGATAAGCCGAACGGGCGATTAGTACTGGTCAGCTGCACGCATTACTGCGCTTTCACCTCCAGCCTATCAACCAGGTGGTCTTCCTGGGCCCTTCAGGGAGATCTCATCTTGGGGCGTGCTTCCCGCTTATATGCATTCAGCGGTTATCACAACCGAACTTCGCTACCCAGCCGTGCCATTGGCATGACAACTGGAACACAAGAGGTTCGTCCATCCCGGTCCTCTCGTACTAAGGACAGC
>JBAUGH010000764.1:0-10866 GCA_049679565.1 Acidobacteriaceae bacterium | reverse complement strand
CACCAGCACCATGCGGTAACGAGGCACGCGCAGCAGGTTCTGCCCGATGAATTGCCAGATTGCCCGGCACGCAGGGGTGCGCGCCAGAATCCAATGGGCAATGTGCCGTGCGGGCATCCCCATCCGGCTGCGCCCTTCGCGCTTCGCGCTGCCTTCGACGAGGCCGCGCGTCTTTCTCCACCAGGCCAGCGGATAGAACGCCGCAGCCAGACCCGCAGCCAGGGCAGTCGCGGCGAAGCCGATGCGCGCGAGCCGGATGAACACCGGCAGCGCCGCTCCTCCATCGAGGATGCGCTGGTAGATCCCCAGAAACCAGAGCGGCGGCGCCCATACAACCCACGGCCTCCCCGACTGTACGAGCGCCGGCAGCACACGGAAGCATACGGGGTAGAGGAAGAGCATGGTCAGCAGCAACATGACGGAGAAGCCCTGCAGCCAGAGCGAGATTCTGCGGAACCAGCGGTCGCCGAGAACGCCCAGCAGCAACCCTTCGAGCGCGAGAAAGAACGCTGAGCCGAAAACGCCGGCACACGCGACAGCGATCAGGTGCGCCGCGAGAAACCGGAACAGATGCGGCGGGTCAGTAGCCGCCGGCAATACCAGCGGCGCCAGAAAGCTGGAATCGAAAAGCGCCGCGCCGAGGAGGATGAAGATCGCCGTCACTCGCGCGCCGAACATGCGGAAGCTGCGCAGCGGCAGCGGCGTCAGCACGAACACGTCGAGCAGATCGGGAAAGAAGAGGTCCCATTCGAAGATCGTGACCAGTCCCATCGCGACCAGCGCGTAGAGGACATAAAATGAGTGATCGCCGGCCTGCGCCCAGTACGATCTCGGTCCCCAATAGCGCCCAACGCGGCCCCGCGGCAGGTGGTACACCGGGTAGAGATAGAGCGCCATGACGAAGCCCGGGATGCCGAGCGCACAGGCTACCTGCACGAGGCGCGTCTTCGCGTCGCCGTCCGCCGACGCCAGCTCGTTGGTGAAGAAGCGCTCGATGAAATGCCGCACCAGCACACGAAACTGGCTCGGCTCCCGGGCCTTTTCCGGAACGGCGCGCGCCAGCACCTCGAGGGAGAGAACTTCATCCTTTGCCGCCCTCGACGGGCGTGCGGGGCTCGACATCAGGCAATCCTCATGGCTTCGACCATCTCTTTGGCCGCGGCGCGCGTGTCCTGCTGGCGCACGAGCTGAGCGAACACTCTTTCGAGGCTGGGCAGCTGCGTGAGTTGGGTCAGTTCCGAGGGCGCGGCATCGGCCACCACGCACCCCTCGGCGATCACGATCACACGGTCGCAAATCTGCTCCACGATTTCGAGCACATGGGAGATGTAGAGCACCGCCTTGCCAGCGCCGGCGAGCTCGTGCAGCAGATCGCGGAACAGGCGGGAGGAAAGCACGTCCAGCCCGGAGAGCGGCTCATCGAGCACCAGCATCTTCGGATCATGCAGCAGCGCCGCCGCCATCAACACCCGCTGCCGCATCCCCTTGGAGTACACCGTCATCGGCGAGTAGCGCCATGACTCCAGCCCGAGCAGCCGCAGCAGCGCGTCCGCCTTTTCCACGATGAGCCGTTCGCGCATGCCGCGCAGCCGTCCCACCAGCTGCAGGTATTCCATCGCCGACATCCACGCGTACAGGTGCGCTTCCTCGGGAATGTAGCCGAAGGTGGCCCGCCAGACAGGCAAGTCCGCGTGAATGTCGCGGCCTTCGAACAGAACCCGCCCCTCGTTGGGGCGCAGCAGTCCGGTGATGATCTTGACCGTGGTCGATTTCCCCGCTCCATTGGGGCCGAGGAAGCCGACGATCTCCCCTGGAGCGACGCGAAAGCTCACATCGCGGATGGCGGGAATGCCGCGATAACTGCGCGAAAGGTGCTGGAGCTCGAGCATCGGAAGATTGCCCTCTACCCTATGTAGCATACTGCTCTTTTCGAGTCAACAGAATGCTACATAGGCTATAATGTCTGCCATGCCGGGCGAGGCCAAACTTTCTCACACCGCCGCCATGATCCTGCACGCGATTCACGCCGGACATGTCTACGGCTTCAGCGTGATGGAAATGACCGGCCTACCCAGCGGCACCGTGTATCCGGCCATGCGTCGCCTGGAGCGGGACGGGCTGATCGCCTCGCGCTGGGAACAGCAGTCCATCGCCGACGCTGAGCAGCGTCCGCCGCGCAAATACTATCGGCTCACGCGCACCGGCCGATCCACGCTGGAGGCGGCCTGGCGCCGCTACCCGCTGCTCGAAAAAATGCTGCCCTCGCCCGAGGTCGAGCGTGCATGAAACGCGAGGCGCTGGCTCTGCTCCTGGTGCGCGGCGCTTCCCTGCTGGTGCCACGCGCGGAGCGAGCGGACTGGTTCGGCGAATGGCGCGCGGAGCTCTGGCAGATCTGCCGCGACCGGCCGTGCGGTTGGGGCCGCCCGCGAACCGATCCCGTCGCGTTCAGCCTGGGCGCCTGGAGCGACGCGTTCTGGATCTGCGGCGAGCGACTGCAACGAACTGCGCGGCGCCTCTTCCAGCGCGGCTCGGCACAGCGCTGCTGCCTGCTGCTGACAGCAGGCGCCCTGGCCGCGCTGCTCGCGTGTCTTTGCCTCCCCAGAACGCGAAGCATGCTCCTGCCGTCTCCCTATCGGGATCCCGGCAACCTGGTCTTGATTGCGAGCAACGGCGAGACGGTCGCCCACCCTCCCTCCATCCCCTTCGCCGATTATCGCGAGTGGACCAGCGACACCTCCGCGCTGTTCACCAGGCTCGCCTGGTATCGGCCCGCCATCAAGGACGTGGTTCTGACTCTGCATCGTCCCGCACGGCTGAACGTGGCGGAGGGCAGTGAGAATCTCCTCCAGGTTCTCGAATTTCCCGGCGCCGCGACAGCCGCGTCTCATCCACCTTTCCATGGTCCACGCCTCATCCTGACCCGCAGCGCCTGGCGGCGCTCCTATCGCGCTGATCCGGCGGTGATTGGCCAGGTAGCCGACGTCGACGGATCGCCGGCGCTCATCGCCGCGGTCGTGCCCGATCGCGACTGGGGCCTTCCCGGCAAGGCCGACGCCCTGCTGCTGGAACCTGCATCGCGCCTGGCGCAATTGGCGCCGGGAGAGCGCGGATTCGCCATTGCGCGCATTCGTGAAGCCGCCTTTCCTGCGCCCCGCGACGGCTGGCGCTGGATGACCGAAACCAAAGACGGCGACACCCGGCGCTATGAATGCATTTCCGTGAACTACCTGGACGGGCGGCCCGGCTCCATTTTCATCTTCGCGGTGCTGCTTGCCTTGCTCGCGCTCCCCGCCACCACCGCGCTTCCGCTGGGCGATGTTCCCCGACGGCGCGGTCCGCTGCCGCGCGCCGCCCAGGCGCGCCGCTGGCTCTTCTTCGCGGTGAAATTTGGGCTGGTGGCGAGCATCGTCTTTCTGGTGTCGATCGCGCTGGCGTGCGAGATCGGCGCTGATCCGGTCACCGCCGTTTACATCCAGTTCGGTTCCAGTTTTCCTGCCCTGCTCCTTGGATTCCGCTGGATCCTCCAGGACCAGCGCCAGCGCTGCCCGGAGTGCCTGCTGCGCCTCTCGAGTCCCGCCCGGGTGGGTCAGGCATCCTGCAACTTCCTCGCGTGGAACGGCACCGAACTCCTCTGCGCCCGCGGCCATGGCTTGCTCCATATCCCGGAACTGCCGACGAGCTGGTTCAGCACCCAACGCTGGCTCTGCCTCGACCCCTCCTGGGCCAGTCTCTTTACCGAGAGCAATACGCGTCCCGCCGAGCTGGCCTGATTCTCTGCTGCAATTCGCCTGCATCACAGCTTTCGGGAACCAGCACCCGATGCCATAGACTGATCTTTTCAGGCCTTTGCATCCACGAGGACCGCTGTTTGCGACCGTTTCGCGCTTTTTTCCTTTTGCCTCTCCTGCTCGGGCTCGGCGCCTTCGCGCAAGCGCCGCGCTACTCCTGGAAAAGTGTGCAGATCGTCGGCGGCGGCTTCGTCGACGGCATCGTGTTCCATCCGAAGCTGCCAGGGCTGCGCTACGCCCGCACCGACATCGGCGGCGCCTATCGCTGGAATGACACCGCGCAGCGCTGGCTGCCGCTGATGGACTGGGTTTCGTACAAGGATCGCAATCTGATGGGCGTTGCGTCCGTCGCGGTCGATCCCTCCGATGTCAGTCGTGTTTATCTGGCCTGCGGCACGTATACGAACGCCACCGCACCCGACGGCGTCATCCTGCGCTCGAGTGATCAGGGCCGGACGTTTCAGCGCACGAGCGTGCCTTTCAAATTCGGCGCCAATGAAGACGGCCGGGGCAACGGCGAGCGGCTGGCCGTCGATCCGCAGGACGGACGAGTTCTCTATGTCGGGACGCGCCACGATGGGCTGTGGCGCTCGCGCGATCACGGCGCAACGTGGACGCGGGTCACGAGCTTTCCCGATGTCTCGGAGCCGGCCAAAGCAGCAGCCGGCGACGGCATTGTCTTCGTCCACTTCGATCCGCAGGCTTCGCCGGATAAAACCTCCGGCCCCTCGCGCACTATCTATACGGGCGTCTCGCTGATGGGCCGTCCCAACCTTTTTGTCTCTCGCGATGCCGGAGTGACCTGGAGTCCGGTACCCGGCGCGCCCACGCAGTATCGCCCCACCCGCGCGGCGCTTTCTGCCGACGGCTTTCTCTATATCGCCTACGGCACCACGCCCGGCCCGTCGCGCATGACCAACGGCGGTGTCTGGAAGCTGAACACCCGCACCGGCGCATGGACGGACATCACACCAGACCGCCCAGGAGCCGGCCGGGAGTTCGGCTATGCCGCAGTCTCCGTCGATGCACATCATCCCGGCTGGCTCATCGCCAGCACCTTCGGCCGTCCCTGGTCCGACGGCGCTTCCGACACCATCTTTCGCTCCACGGACGGCGGGGCGAGCTGGAAGATGATTTTCGGCGGTAAGACGAGCGGTATTTTCGACTACAGCGCCGCGCCTTACGTGAAGGCGACGCCGATCCACTGGCTCTTCGACATTGAAATCGACCCGGCCGATCCCAATCATGCGGTCTTCACCACCGGCTATGGCGGCTGGGAAACGCACGACCTGACTGCTGCCGACCGCGGCGAGCCCACGCACTGGAGCATCCTTGCCACCGGCATCGAAGAAACCGTGGCCCTGGCGCTCGACAGCCCTGCCGAGGGCGCGCCGCTCATCAGCGGCATCGGCGATTACGGCGGATTCGTGCACTGGAATCTCGACCAGCCCGCGCCGGAGGGCTCCTCAGCGCCGCCGCGTTTCGGCAACACCACGAGCGTGGCCTCGGCGCCGCTCCGGCCGAACATCATCGTGCGCGTCGGTGTCAGCGCCGAGCATAAGCCCGGCGAAAACATCGGCTATTCGCAGGATGAGGGTCACACCTGGAAACCAACCGCTGCGCAGCCCACGTCCGTCAGCCATAGCGGGACGATTGCCGTTTCTGCGGACGGCAGCACCTGGATCTGGACGCCGGATCACCAGCCACCCTCTATGACGCGCGACCTTGGAGCCACCTGGAAGACAGTGCAGGGACTCCCGGCGGGTGCGCGCGTCATCGCCGATCCTGCCGGTCCTGCCGATCCACGGTCGTTCTACGCCCTCTCGTTGGCGGATCACGTTCTCTTTCGCAGCACCGACGGCGGCGCGAGCTTCGCGGCACTCCACTTCACGCTGCAAAATGCACCCAAACCGTCCTCGGCGCCCCGCGGCGATCTCCGCGGCGGCGAGGATCGTCTGTACGCCGCTCCGGGCCGTGCCGGGGATCTGTGGATCGCGGCCTTCGACGGGCTCTACCACCTGCCGGCTCCGCCTCCGAATCCTTCCGTACCACTGTCCTTCGCGCGCATCCCTGGCGTCCAGGCGATTCAGGCATTCGGCTTCGGCAAAGCCGCCGCGCAACATCCCTGGTCCGCGCTCTACCTGGCCGGAACCGTGAACGGCCAGCCTGGTCTCTTTCGTTCCATCGACCAGGGCCGCTCGTGGCTGCGCATCAACGATAACCAGCATCAGTGGGGACTGATCCTGCAGATCACCGGGGATCCGAGAATTTTCGGTCGCGTCTACGTCGGCACGCATGGTCGCGGCATCGTGTACGGCGACCCGGTTGCGGCCAGGCAATCCTCTGCTCGCGGCCGCCGGTGAAGGCGGTGCGGGCACGCGAAGCCGCATCGGTGATATGCTCCTTTTCGGGCCGCGTGAGAGGTCAGACCACGGCGTGGCCCGGAATTTCCCAGGATGGAACCATGACCAACGACCGGCGACCCTTTATTACCCGTCTGCAAATCGCGGCGATGATGACCGCGCTGTGTCTTTCTGCCGCGGCGCACGCGGCCAAAACCTGCGATGCCCGCAAATACGGCGCCAAAGCCGACGGCACCACCAACGACACCCGCGCGCTGCAGAGCGCCATCGACGCCTGCGCGGCCAGAGGCGGCAAAGTTGTCCTCGCCGGCGGAACCTTTCTCAGCGGACCGCTGGTTCTGAAGAGCAACGTCGATCTCGATGTCGCTGCCGGCGCCACACTGCTCGGTTCGAGCAATCACGACGACTACCCGGAGATCAGCGAATTCCGCAATCCTGGACGGCAGTCTCTGCTCAGCGCGAAAGACGCCGAGAACATCTCCATTACCGGCGGCGGCACCATCGATGGCGCGGGACAAAGCTGGTGGGCCGAGGCGCGCAGCCATCGCGATCACGGCGTGATGGGCGAAGCAAGCGTCTTCCGGCCGCGCCTGATCGTCTTCGATCACTGCAAACACGTGCTGATGGAAGGCGTCACCGTCCAGAATTCCCCTTCCTGGCAAATCGTTCCCTACTACACCGATGACGTGACCATCCGCAACATCAAGGTGCTCGCCGATCCGCACTCGCCAAATACCGACGCCATCGATCCCTTCTCCTCAAGCCATGTGCGCATCGATCACGTCTATGCCGACGTCGGCGACGATAATATCGCCATCAAATCAGGGGCCATCAACTCCCCCGGGCCTGACTCGCCCAGCACCGACATCACCATCACCGACTGCACATTCATGCACGGTCACGGCCTCTCCATCGGCAGCGAGATCGCGGGCGGCGCGCAGAACATCACCGCCACCAACATCCATTTCGACGGAACCGATCAGGGCATTCGCATCAAGGCCAATCGCGATCGCGGCAACGATGTCAGCCACATCGTCTTCCGCAACCTGGATATGAAAGACGTGAAGACGGCGATCATGATCAGCGAGTATTACCCGCGCGTGCTGCCGCCGCCCGATGACAAGCCGGAGCCGGTGGGACGGCTGACCCCCCACTTCCACGACATCACCATCGAGAATGTGAAGGCGACCGTCATCAAAGTGGCTGGGGTGGTCATCGGCCTGCCCGAAGCTCCGGTGACGGACGTCGTGCTCAACAACGTCTCGATCCAGGCGCAAACCGGGATGACGATCAGCAACGCGACGGTGACCGCGCACAACCTGAACATCGTGCCTGCATCGGGCCAGCCGGTCACGCTGCTGGAGAATGGCAAGCTGGATCGCAACTGAGCGGGGCGCCCGGGATCGACCTCGATCCCGGGTGCCATCTCACTTTTACTGCGTTGCTTTCGACCGCTTCAGGGTCATCGTGCTGCCGGGAAAATCGGCTGAATCGGTTTTTGTCGTCATCCTGATCTGGTCGCCGTCGATCGTCCCCTCGTGATTGATCGTCATCCCGTTGATGGAGACGGTGAACGAGAACTTGTCGCCGTCCACTTTGCCGTTATCGATCGCCAACGGGTCGCCCTGGGGACCGGTCACGGTTCCGGTGAGTTTCGCGCCGTCCTGTTTAAAGTCGAAGGTCAGGGGGAAGGTGCTGCCGTCGGGCGCCTTCATCTCTGTGGTCCATTTGCCGGTCATGTCGGATGCGGCCAGCACCGGCCGGGCTCCCAGCATTATGACAAGCGCAGCGCAAACCATCACCCAGCTTCTCATCGTTCTCATCAGCAGTCCTCCGGGAACGAGTTTCCAACAGCGCCAGGAGGATACAGGAAAACGATCGCTGCTGCCCACCCAATTCAGCTCCGGCACCCTGCTGGAGCGGTTTTTCTCGGACAGCATACGGGAGTCCGGCGGACGCCATGCCGGAACCGCACTCCCGGCTGGCTGCACATGGTATCCTCAACGGCTGGGATTAGAACCATGATCAACAAACCCTTGTTCCTGTTCAGGAATTCGCTGCGTCTCGCCTTCGTTCTGGCTTTTGCCTGCGGAATCGCCCGCGCCCAGTTCTACCAGGACCATCCTGACATTCAAAAGCTGCTGCCTGAACCGCAGCGTGACGTGGTGGCGCATCTTGAAAATCTGAGCGAACTGCCGGCGGGTGTCTGGCATTATCACGTGGGCGATATGGCGCACGGCGAGGATCCCGAGCTGAACGATTCCTCCTGGCCGGTTGCCAAACCGGACTCCACGCTGCCCACAGATTCTCTCTGGTTTCGCATGTGGGTCACTGTGCCCGCCTCGCTCGACGGCTACGACCTGAGCGGGACGCGCATCTGGTTCAAGTTCAATGCCTGGGTCAATGGACCGCTGCCGCAGATTGTTTACCTCAACGGCCGCCGCGTCGCCATGGGCGATGATCTCGAGCCCATCGTGCTCTTCGATCGCGCCAAACCGGGCGACCGCGTGCTGGTCGCCGTCAAAATGATGGCCACCGTCGATCAGAAGCACTTCGCGGGAAGCCCCATGACCATCGGCTTCGCCGCTGAACGTCCCAATCCCCAGGATACGGGCGAAGAATTCCTTTCCGCCGCAGCGCTCATTCCCAGCCTCTCCCACGATCCCGCCGCCGATCGGGCGACCCTCGACAAAGCCATCGGTCAGGTCGATCTGAAAGCGCTCCAAAGCGACGATCAGCAGGCGTTCGACGCGTCCCTGCGTGCCGCGCAGTCCACGCTGGAAGCGCTGAAGCCCATGATGGATCAGGCTACTCTGCACCTCACCGGCAACTCCCACATCGACGCCGCGTGGCTGTGGCCGTGGGTGGAGACCGTGCAGACCGTCCGCAACACCTTCTCGACCGCGCTGCAGCTGATGAACGAGTATCCCAGCTACACTTACACCCAGTCTGCCGCCGACTACAACGACTGGATGGCGCGCGACTATCCCGAAATCAACGCGCAGATCAAAAAGCGCATCGACGAGGGCCGCTGGGAAGTGGTGGGCGGCATGTGGGTCGAGCCCGACCTCAACATGCCCGACGGCGAATCCACTGCGCGCTCGATCCTCATCGGCAAGCGCTGGTATCAGCAGCACTACGGCGTCGATGTCCACATTGGATGGAACCCCGATTCCTTCGGCTACAACTGGCAGCTCCCGCAGATCTACAAAAAGACCGGCATCGATGTTTTTGTTACTCAGAAGATGGCGTGGAACGACACCAACAAACTGCCCTTCAAGCTCTTCTGGTGGGAATCGCCCGACGGCAGCAAAGTCCTTACCTACTTCCCCCACGACTACGCCAACACCAATCTGAATCCCGTGCGCCTGTCGGTCGATCTCGCCCAGGCTCGCGAGTACGCTCCAGGCATGACCGAGATGATGGACCTGTACGGGGTGGGCGACCATGGCGGCGGTCCCACCCGCACCATGCTCGACCAGGGCCTGCACTGGATGGAGCCGGACAAGGTCGTTCCGAAGATGCAGTTCGGCACGGCGTCCACCTACTTCTCCACCGTCGAAGGTGAACTGGCCCCCGAATCGCAAACCTGGGACTACCGCAGCATCGCCGAGGGTTACCACTTCCCCACACCTGTCCCGGATAAAATCGCCATTCCCACCTGGGATGACGAGATGTATCTCGAATACCATCGCGGCGTTTACACCACGCAGGCCGGCATGAAGCGCAACCTGCGCGACGCCCCGGAGTGGACGCTGAATGCCGAGAAATACGCATCGCTCGCGTGGCTCGACGGCAATGCCTACCCCGGCCACGAGTTGACCGACGCGTGGAAGACAATCACCTTCAACGATTTTCACGATCTCGCCGCCGGCTCCGGAATCCACGTAATCTACGAGGATGCGGCGCAGCAATTCGACGAGGTTCACCGGGAAGATAATGAAATCTCCGCGAAGGCTCTGAACGCCATCGCCGCTCACGTTGACACCCACGTCGCCCAGGGCGTGCCGGTCCTCGTCTTTAACCCGCTGGCCTGGGCCCGCTCCGGCGACGTCTCTGTCGATGTGCAGATGCCGTCGACCACTTCCGATGTCTCCGTGCTGGACGCGCATGGCGCAGTCCTGCCCTCGGAAGTGCTCTCCAAAGACGACTCCACCAATACCTTCCACCTCCTCGTCGATGCACATGACATTCCCTCGATGGGCTACGAGGTCCTGCGCGTCGTTCCCGGCCACCGGTCATTCGCCAGCGACCTGAACGTGACCGGCACGACGCTCCAAAACGCCGCGCTGCGGGTCGTCGTCGATCCGCAGACCGGGTGCATCACCAGCCTTTACGACAAGAAGGCCGGCTTTGAAACCCTGGCTCCCGGCTCCTGCGGCAACGAGTTGCAGGCCTTCAAGGACATGCCCAAGGACTACGACGCCTGGAACATCGATCCCGGCACGCTGGACGAAACTCCGGCGCGCCTCACCCAGGCCGATTCCGTGCAGGTCGTCGAGCACGGTCCGATGCGCGGCGCTATCCGCGTTACCCGCCACTGGCAGAATTCAAAATTCGTGCAGGAGATTCAGCTGGACGCCGGCTCCGATCAGGCCGTCGTGGTCAACGATATCGACTGGCACGAAACCCACGTGCTGCTGAAAGCCGCCTTCGCGCTCTCCGCCACCAGTCCGTTTGCCACCTACGAGATCCCTTTCGGGACGATCCAGCGC
>JBAUGH010000763.1:0-2217 GCA_049679565.1 Acidobacteriaceae bacterium | reverse complement strand
GTTCTGCACCGCGGCTTCCGGGGTGGTGAAGTCGATGATCGCGTCGAACCCGGCCAACACCGGCGCGGTCAGGGCGGCTGCGTTGCGGTTTTCTTCCTCGCCCACGACGCGCACGCTGTGGCCGCGTTCGCTGGCCACCTGTGCCACCAGACTGCCTGTCTTGCCTCGTCCCAGAACGAGAAACAGCATCGCGGTTCCTCCCTGCGCGGGTTGTGATGGGCGGGTTGGCTACGCCTGCCGCTCCGCCGGCTGCCGCATCGCTTCCACATCGAAGATGGCGGGATCGGGATCGCTGAAGAATTCGGCATGCAGCGACCGCACCGCCTCATCGGCATCATCCTCTTCCACCATGAAGCTCATGTTGATTTCCGAGGCTCCCTGGGAAATCATGCGCAGGTTGATGTGGCGGACGGTCTGAAAGACGCGCGCGGCAATTCCGCTTTGCCCGCGGATGTTCTCGCCCACCATGCACACCAGCGCCTTGCGCCCTTCGTATTTCACGTCGGCCAGTTTGCCCAGATCGGCGGCAATGGCGGGCAGACGCTCATTCGAGTCGAGACTGATGGAGACGCTCACCTCCGAGGTGGACACCATGTCCACCGGACACTTGTGCTTGTCGAAGACCTCGAAGATGGCGCGCAGGTAGCCGTGCGACATCAGCATGCGGCTGGCGACCACATCCATAATGGTGAGACGTTTCTTGACGGCAATCGACTTGAAGGGGCTGCGGCAGTGGGGCGCCAGCGCGGTGATGCGGGTGCCGCTGTTTTCGGGATTGCGCGAATTGAGCACATAGACGGGAATGTTCTTTTTGACCGCGGGAAGGATGGTCGCCGGGTGCAGAACTTTAGCGCCGAAGTAAGCGAGTTCGGCGGCTTCCTCGAAGCTGATGGTTTTGACCCGCAGCGCTTCCGGGCATACGCGGGGATCGGCGGTCATGATTCCGTTCACATCCGTCCAGATTTCGATGGCGGCGGCCTCGATGACGCCGCCCACGAGCGCGGCGGTGAAATCGGAGCCGCCGCGGCCGAGGGTGGTGGTGACGCCCTGCTCGGTCGATCCGATAAAGCCGCCCAGCACGGGCACGCGGCTCTCGGCCAGATGGGGCACGACGTGCTGTTTGAGCCGCTGCTCGATGGCCGCATCCTGGGGAATCGCCTTTCCGTGGTGGGCGTCGGTCTGAATCACCTGGCGCGCGTCCACATGAACGGCCTTCAGTCCGGAGCGCAGGAAGGATTCGGCGATCATGCGGCTGGAGATGCGCTCCCCGTAGGAAACCACCATGTCGGCAATGCGGGGGGTGAGTTCGCCCACCACGGCCAGGCCGCGCAGGATTTCATCCAGTCCGTCGAATTCGGTTTCCATCCACGCGTGCATGGCGGCCAGCTCAGGGTCGGGGCGCGCGGCGGCCAGCGGATCGTCCTTCAGGCTCGCGCCTTTAGCCAACTGCGTCGCGGTGTCGTGATGACGGATGCGCAGCCGCTCGGTAATGGCCAGCGCGCTGGCGCGGTCGCCGCGCGCGGCCGTCGCTGCCGCGGAGATCAGCAGGTCGGTGACCTTCGCCATGGCGCTGACCACCACGACCGGCTGCAAACCGCGGTTCACGCGCCCGGCGACAATCTGCGCCGTCCGGGTAATGGCCGTCGCGTCCTCCACGGAGGTTCCGCCAAACTTCATGACGACGAGCCGGTTCATGCGGGGACGGCCACCGGATCCAGTTTGCCCAGCGAAACCAGCAATTCCGCATTCAGCAGCGCGGCTCCGGCCGCTCCGCGAATGGTGTTATGCGACAGCACGGTGAACTTCCAGTCGAGCAGCCCGCAGGGACGCAGCCGTCCCACGGTTGCGGCCATGCCCGCGCCGCGCATGCGATCGAGGCGCGGCTGGGGGCGATCCTCGGCGGTCACAAACTCGACTGGCTGCGCCGGAGCCGTGGGCAGGTCTTTTCCGGCCAGGGGAGTGAACTCCGCCCATGCCGCGATCAGGTCTTCGCGGCTCGTCTTCCGGCCCAGTTTGATGCTTACGCTCTCGGTGTGCCCGTCTTCCACCGCCACGCGATTACAGTGCGCGGTCATCTTCGCGGCGAGAGGCGTCACGGTGCGGCCGCTCAGCCGGCCCAGCAGCTTGAGCGTCTCCGCCTCCATCTTCTCTTCTTCGTTTTTGATGAAGGGAACGACGTTGCCGAGGATGTCGAGCGAGGCCACGCCGGGATAGCCC
>JBAUGH010000762.1:0-2742 GCA_049679565.1 Acidobacteriaceae bacterium | reverse complement strand
GGCGTGGGGCGCCAGCCGCGCTCTCGACTATCTCGAAACCGACAAGCAGGTCGACGCCAAACACGTCGGCATCGCCGGCCATTCCCGCTACGGCAAGGCTGCCCTCATTACCATGGCTTACGATCCGCGCTTTGCCATCGGCTATATCAGCTCTTCGGGCGAAGCCGGAGCCAAGTTATACCGCCATATCTTCGGCGAACAGGTCGAAAACGTCGCCGGCGTGCAGGAGTATCACTGGATGGCCGGTAACTTCCTCAAATACGCGGGCCCGCTCACCGTCAACGACCTTCCCGTCGACGCCAACGAGCTCATCGCTCTGTGCGCTCCTCGTCCGGTCTTCATCAGCGGCGGAGCCACCCAGGGCGATGGCTGGGTCGATGCCAAAGGGATGTTCCTCGCCGCCGTCGGCGCCGATCCCGTCTACCGCCTCCTCGGCGCTCCTGGCCTCGGCACCGCCGAATTCCCGCCCATGGGCACCCCTCTCGTCAGCGGCGCGCTCGCCTTCCGCCAGCACAGCGAAGGCCACACCCCCATGCCCAACTGGCCTTACTTCCTCGACTGGGCCACGCGCTGGCTGCAATCAACCGGTGGGTTCACCGTCCCCGCGACGGATCAGACAGCCGGCTCACATTGAGATCCACAAACGTCGCCGGCGACTGCGGCAGCCCCGGCGCATAGCAGCCGTTATCCGCCGCATAGGTCTGCCGGCACGCGGCAGTGCCGTCAGCGCTGCGCGGACTTCGTGCATACTGCCAAACCAGCGCCTGCGAAAACCCGCTTCCTGCCGGATCGAACCCCGGTTCCCCGCTCACGCATCCCGGCGATGGCGGACAGGCGTCGTTCCATACCCACAGCTTCGCCTCAGGAAAGCGCGTCGCCACATCCGCCGCCGTCGATATCGTCTTTGACCCGGCAGCCACGGCGATTCCCGAGCAGTACACGCCCGCCTTGTACGCCGACTTATCCGCGTCAGCGATCCACGCACCCAGATACGCCGCCTGCTCCGCCAGCAGCGCGCCGCCTTCTTCCTGATCCAGAAAGATCACCGCGCCCGGCGGAAATCCTGCGCGCTTCGCCGCCGCAATGGCCGCAGCAGCATCTTCACGCCCCAGCTCCTCCGCGTTGCCGCCCTTCAGTTCCCTGTCCAGCCGCCCGTTGAACAGCAGGAGAAACCCGAATCCTTCCGCGCGCACCGTCGATCGCTTTCCTGCCCACGGATTCGTCTTCATTCCCGGCGGATCGTTCAACCAGAATCCTGTATACGCGAACATCTTCCTGAGCCGCGGCAGCCAGTTATCACCGGGATAGCCGTTCTTATCGAATCCCACATAAGTCCTGTCGCCGTTCGCCCGGGACCCAGCCGCACTCTGACCCACCGCAGTCGTCCCCAGCGCCGCCAGAGCTGCCATTCCCCCCGCTAACATGCAACCCAGCCGCATTAGTTCCGGATCCTCGGGTTCACGACCATATATAAGATGTCGGTGGTCAGATTCACCAGTACATAGGTCAGCCCCACAGCCAGAATGCACCCCTGCAGCAGCGGGTAATCGCGGCTCTCGATCGCCGATACGGTCAGCTGCCCAATCCCCGGCCAGCTGAACAGCTTCTCCGTCACAATCGCGCCGGCCAGCAGCGCGCCAAACTGTAACCCGATCAGCGTCAGCACCGGGATCATCGCGTTGCGCAGCGCGTGCTTATAGACCACGACACGCTCCGGCAGTCCTTTCGCCCGCGCCGTTCGGATGTAATCCTGCCCCAGCTCCTCGAGCATCGAGGTCCGCACCATCCGTGTCAGGATCGCCGCCAGCGCGCTGCCCATGGTCACCGCCGGAAGCACCAGATGCTTCCAGTCGCCCGCACCCGCCACCGGCAACCAGCCCAGCTTGATCGACACCAGAATCATCAGGATCGGCCCCAGCGCGAACGCCGGAAACGACAGCCCCAGCAGGCTGACCACGGCAATCGCGTGGTCGCGCGGCCGTCCGCGATGGAGAGCCGCCGCAATGCCTGCCGGAATCGCCAGCAGCATCGCGATTGCCACCGCCGCTACGGTCAGCTCCACCGTGTAGGGATAGCGCGTCAACACCAGGTGCGTCACCGAATCGTTCAGCCGGATCGACCGCCCCAGATCGCCGTGCAGCACGCCCCGCCAGTAGTGAATGTATTGCCGCCCCAGCGGCTGATCCAGCCCGTAGGCGTGGCGCAGTGCCGCGATGTCCCCCGGCCGCGCGCCCTCGCCCAACATCTGCTCCACCGGATCCCCAGGCACGAGGTGGATGAGCAGGAACACGATCGAGACCACCAGCCATAACACCGGCAGCGTGTAACCGAGGCGCACCAGCAGCGATCGCAGCAGCCTCCGCATCAGCCGGCCTTCTCCGTCACGGGCAGCGGCTCGATGCGCACTTTGCTGATGCGCCGCCCGCTCATCTCCAGCACCGTCAGCCGCCGCCCGTCAAAGTCCACTGTCTCGCCGCCCAGAGGAATCCTCCCCAGCCGGGTCAGCAGAAACCCCGCCAGCGTTTCTACGCCGCCGTCCCGCGGCAGACTCCAGTTCATCTGGGTCTCCAGATCGCGCAGGCTCACACTGCCGTCCAGCACCATGCCGCCCGTCGGCGTGGCCAGCACTGCCCGCGGCGTCACATCAAACTCGTCTTCGACTTCGCCAATCAGCTGCTCGATCGCGTCCTCCACCGTCACCAGACCCGTCGTCGATCCAAACTCATCCACCACAATCGCAAT
>JBAUGH010000761.1:0-23658 GCA_049679565.1 Acidobacteriaceae bacterium | reverse complement strand
CCGTTCCTCGAAGGGCGTATCGATATCGAAGCGGACGCCGAGGTTCAGCGTGAGCCGGTTGTTCACCCGCCAGTCGTCCTGCAGGAAGGTCCCGATGTAATAGGAGTGATAATCGGCGCGCGAGCTCAGGTCGTATTCCCCGGAGGAAGCCAGCCCGAGCATGAAGGCCGCCAGGTCGCCGCCGAAGATATTCGAGACACCGCCGGTGGTTCCGGAGTTCATCCAGCTGGAGTTGAAGGTGAAGCTGCCCGAGGAGTCGCCGAAGTTCTGGATGCTCATGCGATACTGGCGGCCGTCAAAGCCGACCTTGAGGGTGTGCTGGCCGATGACCTTCACCATGTCGGTAAAGAACTGATAGCTGGTGGTGGGATCGAGGGCGGAGCCGGTATCGCCGAGGCACTGGTAGCTGGTGTGGCTGCCGCAACTGCCGCCGGTTCCGAAATTGATGTAGGGCAGTTGCAGCAATTCGCTGGAGCTGCTCATGTAGCCGGGGTATCCGAGGCCGGTGGGGCTGAAGGCCTGGCCCGGGGTTCCATGCACTTCGTTGAAGAAGGTCCAGTTGAGGCGGGTGTCGAAGATGGTGGTGGGGTTGAGGGTGAAGACGTTGTCGAGGGTCGAGCCCCAGTTCTCGCGGACCAGGGTGGTGCCGGTGATGCCGTTGTTGAAGTAGTTGTTCTTGATCTGATCGCGAAAGTTGTGGCGGTAATCGAAGAACACGTGGTCTCTCGCGCTCAGGTTGTAGTCGAGCCGTCCAAATTCGTTGTCGTACGTGTCGATGCTGGGGGCGTTGCTGATGTAATTGTCTTCTCCGTCGGCCAGGCCGATGGCGTTGGGTTGAGGGAAGAGTTTGAGGTAATTGAGGGCGATGGGATTGAAGGGGACGCCGAGGGAATTCAGATTGTTGCCGGGGATCGCGGTGCGGCTGACGTTCTTGCCGGAGGTCGTGGCGGTGAACGGGTTGTAGAGCTGATTGGTGCCGGCGGCGGCGAGGGTCTGGGAGAAGTCGCCGGAGATTTCCGCCGGGGTGGGGACGGTCACGGTCTGCTCGCTGGGCTGGGAGTCCTTCAGGTTCTCCCATGCAAAGAAGAAGAACGCCTTATCTCTGCCGTTGTAGATCTTCGGGATAAGGACGGGGCCGCCGACGGTCAGTCCGTACTGGTTGTAATGGGTGACGGGCAGGCTGGGCACAGGGTTGGCGCGGCTGTTGAACCACAGATTGCCGTCAAGATTGGGAATCTGATTGAACCAGTAGAGGGTGCCGTGCAGCTGGTTGGTGCCGCTTTTGGTGACCTGGTTGATGACGCCCCCGATGGTGTGGCCGAAGCTGGCATCGGTGTCGAAGGGGCGGATGGAAACCTCGGCGACCGAGTCCTGGGTGGGCTCAAAGGCGACCGCTCCGAGCAGGGTCAGGTCGGGAGAGCCGTCGAGCAGCACTTCGCTCACCTGATTGGGGGTGCCTCCGATGGACCACTGGTTGCCGGCATTGTTATCGAAGGGGTGGATGAGCTGGGCAGCGGAGCCGGTATTGATTACGCCGGGCGCGAGTTCGGCGAGGGTGGTTGGAGCCCGCCCATTGATGGGAAGATCGGCCACGGACTGCGACTGGATCACGGATCCGACCGACGCGTTGGCGATGTCCAGCAGCGGCGGGGCCGCGGTTACGGTGACGGTCTGGTTCAACGCGCCGATGGTGAGGCTGAGATTGACGATGGGATGCCCCTGGGTTTCGAGGACAATTCCGGTATGAACGAGCGTCTCAAAGCCTTTGGCTTCCGCGGTGATCGTGTAGGTGCCGGGCAGCAGGAAGGGGATCACGTATTGTCCCGCATCGTCGCTGGTGGTGCGGTTCACGGTTCCGGTGCTGGTTTCGCGCGCGGTTACCGAGGCATGAGGAACGACGGCCCCGGAAGAATCCATGACGGTGCCGGAAAGGGTGCCGCGAAACTCCTGCGCGGCGGCATTGGGGCCTGCGAACAGGCAGGCAGCGAGGATGAGCAGAAGCAGTTCCGCGGCGAGCGTGACACGGCGCGGGAAGCAGCGCGTGGCGCGGCGCGGATTGAATGGTTGACGGACCTCAGCCGCTCGATGTTGATCTTGTGGTCTTACCACTTGCGTCTCCTGACAACTCCCAACGAACATGTTTCGCCTCACTGATTTATTTGTTTATTGATGGGGTCTTCGATAAAGCTGCCGGTAATTTTCGCCATTGGAATGGGCGATTGTCAAGATGGCGGGGGAATGGCGGGTTGACGGGCGGGTGGGCCCGCCGGGAAAACCGGCGGGGCTCCGGAAAAATTTCAAACTGGGAAATATTTCCGTCAAGGTCTGACCACATGCGCTCCCGAGGGGCCGGAGCGACCCGCAGAGAAGATCAGGGTTGATCGGCGGCGGTGGCGTGGATGGAGCGGCCATGGAGCTCATTGGGCGAGGCAAAGGTCCAGGTGTCGGCAACGCCCTGGCCCGATGCGGAGGCCTCGACGGTTCCGGATGCGACTTTGGTTTTCCTGCCGGCAATGACCTCGAAGCTGCTCTGGCCTGTCGTTCCGAGGGCGGGGGAAAACTGCAGGCTGATGCCCTGGTCGTGGCGGTCGGCGGCGGGCGCGAAGGTGACACGGGAGATGGCGCCGGCCGCGGCCTGGTAGGTTGCGACTGTTCCCAGAGCGCGGTCGGTCAGCACGACGGAATCGCCGTTTTTCGCCACGGCGAGGACTTTGCCTTCGGAATCCGCAAGCGAGGAGCCGGCGGATTTCCAGTCGGCAGAGGCGGGGGCAAAGGTGAGGACGTGGACGTCGACCGACAGCGCGCCGCGGTAGGGAACGAAGTAGGGCGGCCGGGCGATCTCCGTCCAGACGTCGGCGGTGCTGGTGACGCTGCCGATGCGGAGGGCGGTTCCCTGTCCGGCGAGCCCACCCTGCTCGCGATCGATGAGGATGGAGGCGGGACCGGCGGCGACGGGCGAAACGCCGGCGCCCTGTTCGGTGACGTCGGTGCCGAGGATGAATTGCCAGACGACGGGGGTTCCGGTTTCGGTGTTGAAGCGCAGCAGATATTGCGCGCCGTCGGAAGGCGCGGCGGGGCCGTCGAGCTGCATGGGGACCTGATGGGCGTTCATCCCGTTGCGCTGATCGATGGCGAGCTCGTCGGGGGAATTGGTGTACCAGGCGGGCGAGCCGGGGGTTTTAGGGACGAGCTCAACATCGTAGACCGGCTGTTTGCCGCGATCGTCGACGTCGAGAACGATCATGGAGTACGGAAGCTCGGGGCCGAGCCACTGGACGATCTGCTCCGGCCAATAGCGGTAGGAGACACCGGGCAGAGGCAGGGTGGGGGCCGCAGGCGTTTGCGCAGCGAGGGCGAGGGGCAATCCCACCAGGGCTGCGAGTGCGGCGAGGAGAACGGGGCGGCTGAGCATGAGAGGAATCCTTTCGGTGAGGAGAATCAGAAACTGAAGCGGGCTCCCAGCTCGATGCGGCGCGCGCTCTCGGCGGCGACGGCATCGCCGAAGCTGGGGGAGGAGACGATGGAGCTGACAGCGCTGACATTGGTGTGGTTGAAGAGATTGGCGCCGCGCAGATTCAGAGAGAGGGTGCGTGGATTGTCGGATTTGCCGTTGAGGTTCCAGGCACGGCTGAGGTTCATGTCGAGATGCACGAGCGCGGGCATGGTCCCGAGGTCACGGGGGACGTCGCCGTTGACCGTGTTCGGTGAGAGCAGGCCGAAGCGGGTGAGGTAGACGCCGGGGCCGGGAGCTGAGGCATACGACGGGCGGTCGTTGAAGACGCCGTCGCCGTTGTTGTCGGTACCGGTGGTGACGTTGTATGGGAGGCCGCTCTGGGCGTCCATTTGCGCGGAGAGGTCGAGTTTGGCGGGCAGGTTGAGGTTGCCGAAGAAGAAGACGCGCTGGCGGGCCTGCCAGTCGGGAGCGCCGGACTCGCCGCGATTGGAATAGGCGGACTGGGCAAAGCCGGCGTTGGCCGCAGCGTCGGTGGTGAGGTTGAAGTTGAGATATCCGAGGAAGAAGCCGAAGCGTTTGTAGCTGTGCTGGTCGAGGCCAAGGAAGATGACGTTGCCGCTGAGATGGCCGGTGGCCTGGAACTGGAAGATGTTCTCGTTCGGCGCGATGGGGCGCGGCGCGGCCAGGGCCGCAGCGAGGTTGGGGACGGTGTTGTTGCTGGTGTCGACGAGCGGGGCATTGATGTTGCGGGAGCGAAGGTTATTCCAGGATTCGGCGAGGTAGAGGTTGGCCTGGGCGTGCCAGTGGCGGGGGAAGTCGTGCTCGACGCCGATGCCGGTCTGGAAGGACGGCTCCTGGGGCAGCGAGGGCGGCAGGGAGCGGATCGTGGTGACATCGAGCGATGTGCCGGTGGGGGTGAGCGGGGCGGTGAACGAGGGCGAATAGATCATGGACTGAATCTGCCGCGATCCATTGAGACGGTAGGCTTCGGTGGCGACAGCTTCGGGGACGACCGAGGAAAAGAGGCCGGCGTGGAGATGAAGCACGGTCCTGGCCGGCTTATCGAGCGCCCAGGCGACGCCGGTACGGGGGGCGAAGTTGGCGTAGCTGGCGGGGCTGGTCTGGAGCGCGTAGCGCAGGCCCGCGGAAAATGACAGGCGGGGGCTGAGCTTCACGGTGTCCTCGGCGTAGAGCGCGAGTTGGCTCTGGGTAAACGGAACGAGCGCGGTGCCGGTGGTGATCTGATCGACGGTCGGCGTGCCGCCGGCGAGATTGAGCAGCGCGCGGCGGTACTGCTCGAGCGCGGAGATGGTGGTGGTTTGGCCGGTGGGCTGGTTGTTGGCGTCAAGCGCAGGCGCGGCGCCGCCGGCGAAGGTGAAGGCTCCGTTGAAGGTATTGGGATCGACGTCGTGGACGAAGATTTCGAGCGACTGGGCTCCGATTTTCCAGGTCTGGCGTTTGTGGGACCAGAGAAAATCCTCATCGATTTCGAGATTGCGCTCCCGGTCGTTGAGATTCTGCGCGGAGCTGCCGCCGCCGGTGAAGAATCCGGCGACCTCGACGCCCGGTGCGCTGGAGAGCGGGGTTTCTGCGGTGTCCTTCCAGGTAAAGGCCGCGTGGGTTTCGTGCAGCAGCGCGGGACTGATGGTTTGGGTATTGGTGGCGCGCAGATCGTATTCGCTGACGGTGCTGTCGTAGCCGGCCTGTTCGATGGTGAGGCCGCCGATTCCCTGATTGGAGAGGTTGTTGGTGTTGGCGGCGAAGGAGAGGGTGAAGACGTCGGATGGACTGAGCTGCCAGTCGCTGCGGGCGGAAGCGATCCACAGGCGCTCGGGGGCGGCCACTGTCTGGTGCAGCGGGGCCGGGTCGCCGGAGGGATCGAGCGCGGTGGCGTTGACGACGTTGTACTCGTTGATGTCGCGCTTCTCGAGGGCGATGAAGTAATCGCTGCTGGATTTGCGGATGGGACCGCCGAGCTCGAAGCCGTAGCGGCGCCGGCTGGCAGGGGTGGAGACCGTGGAGAAGGGATCGGTGGCGTTGAAGGCGCCTTCACTGTCGGTGAGAAAGAGCGCGCCGTGGATGGAGGCGGCGCCGGGTTTGGTGAAGATTTCGACGCGGCCCCCGGCGTAGGGAGGGGTGTCGTACTCAGCGGAGAACAGGTCGGGCGCGGTCACGATGCGGGCAATGGAAGCCTTGGGCGGGAGGGCGCTCGCGTTCTGAAAACCGTCGACGGTGATGCGGGCCGCGCCGGGAGCGCCACCGTTGGCGGCAGCGAGAATCTGTAGCTCGCGCCTGAAGTCGTCGGGATCGTCGGAGAGCTCGCGAATTTCCTTTGGCGTCAGGGTGTGCGTCCCGATGCCCTGGTCGGCATCGAGGCTGACCGCGTTGCCGGAGGGCACTTCGACATTGGTTTTTACAACTGCGATGGCGAGATGGAAGTCGAGCTGAGCGGAGGCGCCGGCGCGGACCTGAACCTGTTGGTCAGAAGATTCGAAGCCGGACGCGGTGACGGTAATCCGCTGGGTGCCGGTGGGGAGGCAGGGGAACCGATAATGTCCGGTTGCGCTGGAGGCGATGGCGGCGGTGCGATCGGCGCGAACGGCCGCGTCCGGAATCACGGCGCCGGTGGGGTCGGCAACGATGCCTTCGACGGAACCGCCGGTGCAGGACTGCGCAAAGGCGGCGACGCCGAACAGCAGGAGGGGCACAACGACGATGGAGGAGATGGCAGGATGGCGCATACGGAACCTTTCCAATATCGCCATGGTGTGCGAACGGAGCGGGTGAAAACAGTGCCGGTTGTCAACAATGCGCAGTGACAAACGTCATGCGGCACCGCGCGGATGGGGAGCAGAGCAGGGCCGGCGGCGGGGTTGGGGGCCGGCCAGGAGCAGGAGGAAGAGTGGAGGGGGATGCAGAACGATGAAGGGGGCGGGCGACGCTTCGAGGGCTCTTCGGCGGCAGGTTTGCGGCCATTTGCAGCGAGTAAGCAGGTGGATACCCGGAGCGCAGATGGAGGCCAGGAGGGGCCGGGGCGACTGCTAGAATACGGCCACGCCGTGGAGCGGAAAGGCACGCCGTGCAGGAAAAAAGCATCGAGCAGCTGACAGCGGAGATCAAGGCGCGCTACGGCATCGGCGGCGGCGGCCAGGGGCCACAGCGATTCCCGATTCTGCTCATTTGCCCCTCGCATTACGATCTGGACGGGTATGTGGTTCAGTGGGTTCGTCCGGCAGCGTCGGCCGATTCCCTGGAGACGATGCACGGCCGGGTGGAAGACTCGCTCGGGCGGGGCGTTCTCGGCGCGGACGTGGAGACGGAGCTGCGGTCCGTCGACGAGCGGACCACGCGAGTTCTGCCGGACAAGCTGGCGAAAGAGCTGCAGGGCGGTCACGGACTGGTGATCCTGACGGGGGTGCAGGCGAATCAGTTTTCGCGGGCGATGGATATCGCTCTGCCGCTGCGGGTTGCGGGCATACCGGTGTGCATGGAAGGGCTCTTCGTGGCGGGCAGCATGGCGCAGCAGGGGGCGGCGACCCCGGTGCTGCGCGAGGCCATGAATCTGGGGATTTCGCTGCTGGCCGGCAGCCCGAGCCAGGCGCAGGTGGACAAGCTGGTACGCGACGCGTGGCAGGGACGCCTGCAGCCTCTCTATCAGAATGAGGAATCGCAGGCGGCAAGCGGAGCCACGCCGCCGATCGCGGCGACCCGGCTGACGAGCGGGATGGCACGGGCGATGCGGCTGCTCCCGTTTGAGTGCACCTTCTCGACGGTGGTGGACGTCAGCGGCGGGAGCGCGGAAGCCGCGGAGGGGAAGATTCGGGCAAAACTGCAGCATGGATCGGGGCGCTTCCTGCTCGCGGATCGGAATTTCTCGCGCAATCCGGAATGGGAGAAGATTTTCGACCGGTTGATTGCGATGCGGGAGCAGGAAAAGCTGGATCTGGAGTGCGTGCTGCAGGTGGATGGGGTATGCCACCGGCTGCCGCGATTCCTGGAGAAGGCGGCGCGCGCGGGAGTACGGGGCGTGCATGTGGACCTGGAAAGCGGGATTGGGGCAAGCTCCGCAGAGAGCCATAGAGCGCCGGATTCGATCAGCGGCTACCGGACGATGCTGCTGGAATGGAAGCGAGTCGGCGTGGTGATCTTCGCGCGGTATGCGGTTGGTGGCCGGGGCGAGACCGCTGAAGAGGTGGTGAGGGAAGTCCGGATGCTGAAGCGCGAGCTGCCGGTTGACGTGCTGGAGCCCGGCAGCGCGCCGCCCTGGGAAGCGGGAGAAAAGCCGGGAGCCGCGGCGTGGAGGGAGTTCTACACGCTGGAACACATGGAGAAAGTGCTGCGCCGGGCTCTGGCGACGGGCACCGACGTGGAAGAGCTGATGGCGGTGCTGCTCTGGTTCCATTTCTGCGTGGTGTATGAGAGGGTCGATCCGCTGCTGGGCGGCTCACGGAGGCGTAAGCACCGGCGGGACCGGCGACCCTCGATCGAAAGAGAAGACCCGCTTAGCTTCTATCCCAACTATGGGTTGGAACGAGCTTATAAGCGCATCGGCATGGCCCGGCTCTACCGGCGCTTCCGGCGCTTCGTGCGGCAGCTGGAAGGCGAGCCGGGGGCGCGGAGCTATACGGACCCGGCCCTGGCAGGCACTGGCGGCCTCCTGATGCCGCAGGTCCCGGCAGCACGGTAGGCAGGCAGCGACTCTCCGGGCAAATACCCTGAACTCCAATCCTTAACCGCATAGCTTTCTTTCGAGGCCAGGGGCTCCCCGACCCGGCTCTCCATCCTGGCGGACCGGACTTGCGCTGGTTCGTGAGCCATCTTCCCGGGAATTCGCGCATTCAGGAGTATGGACCGCAATTCCTGGTTTCTCGAGGAGCGCAGGAGGCGAGGCTGCCTTTCTGCCGCCTGGGGTGCGGGGGGGACGAGGCGCCGGGGGAAAGCCGGGTTGGGGAGCGCGTTCTTTACGGCGGCGCTGCTGCTGGTAACGGCGGCCGGATCGGCTCAAACGGAGCATGTTGCGCGGCCGGGCTCGGAGCTCTACGCCCTGGCTGAGCCGCAGGGCCATGCGATTGCGGCGGTTCCGGGGGGATGGGAAGCAGAGGCGTTCGCGAGCACCGCGGCGAATCGACCGGCGCCGGCGTTCCACGGGCCGCTGTGGCACATGGCCGATGTCGAGGGCGGCTATGCGGCGATTCGGTCGACGGCTTCTCCGCTGAAGTGCGGGTGCTTCTCCGCGGACGGCGGCAACGGGTCGATGGTGTACCACCTGACGGAATTCCTGGGGGTGGCGGGCGACGGCGCGCGGATGTGGGCGCCCAGCACTGGCAACGGCCCGGGATTCAACCTGACCACCTATTTGTTCGGACCGCAGGTGACGGTTCTGATCGCGGGCCATCTGCTGCCGTTTGGCCATCTGCTGCTGGGGCGGGCAGAGGCGGAGGGGTCAGGGAGCGGGCATGGCTCTGGATCGGCGGCCGCCTTCGCCGATGCGCTGGGGGGCGGACTCGACTGGGTGCTGAGCGGGGACACGTCGGTGCGGCTGGCCGAAGTGGATGAGGACGTGACGCATTTTCGGGACGGACTCACGGGACGGCAGAGGAATTTGCGGCTGGTTTTTGGCGTGGTGTTCCGATTCAAAACGAAGTGAGCCGGAGTCGATGGGGGCCGGGGAATGGCAATGAAGACAAGGATGTCGCGGCGGATGTGGCTGACCGTGGTAGCGGTTCTGACGACGTTGTTCTGGGTGGTGGCGATTCCGGTGTGCTGGCCGCTGGGCGCATCCCAGGAAGCGGGCGGGGCATGGGTGCCGTTCGAGGATCCGCTGGAGCATGCTTTCTCGCTCGAGGTGCCGGCGGGCTGGCAGGCGCGTGGCGGACTGTTTCGGTTGGGGTACGCCGACGCGCGGCTGATGGTGGATTTGCGATCGCCGGACGGATCGATCGAGATTCGGCTGGGAGACGTAGCGATCCCCTCGTACACGGTTCCCAACGCGTTTCACAACCGGGAGGGCGCGATGTACGACCTGGGCGCAGAGGCGCAGCTGATCGTGGCGCGCTATCGGACGGGTCCGGAGTTTGCCGTGCTGTACGCGCACGCGCGCTTCGGCAGGGCATGCCGCAACGCGCAGGCCGATGCGCAGAACGCCAGTTTTGCTGTCCCGGATTATCTGCCGGAGGGATCGGAGCCGGAGCAGGCTTCAGCCGGGACCATCGCCTACCGGTGCGAGACCTCAGCCGGGCCGGAAGTGGTGGCGGCCTACGCGAAGACGGCGTTGGTTCAGGGCGTCTGGCAGGCAGTGACGCTGGCCAGCTTCGCGGCTTCGCCGCAGGAAACGATCCGGGCAAGAGCGATCGCTCTGCGGTGCGCGCGGTCGTTTCAGCTGAACCCCGAATGGGTGGACTATCAGAAAGGGATGGACGCGGAAGGATTGCAATACCAGCGGATGCGCCAGCAGGGGAGGCTGCAGCAGATTGCCCAGCAGGCCGGACAGTTCGAAGCGCAGATGCAGGCGATGCGGACCCAGGCCACCGCGTTCGAGCGGCGCCAGACAGCACAGGCCGGGCAGGGCTTCTCGAACGTGCTGAACGGCGTTACGCCGACGACCGATCCGCTGACCGGCGAAGAACGGAGCGTGTGGACCGGATCGAATACGAATTACTGGGTCAATGAGCTGGGAGAGGTGGTGAATGCGACCCACCCGCCCTCGGGCGACTGGCACGAGCTACAGCTGAACCCCTGAATCAGGCGGTCAGAATCACGAGGTGAGGGCACGGGCAAATTCCCGGAGCGCCCGCAGCAGGCGGGCGGCCGCGCCGGAATCGATCGCTTCGGCGGCGCGCGCGCAGCCTTCTCGGAGATCGGCGGCGAGCGAAGCGGCCTCGAGAGCAGCAGCCGCGTTGAGAAGGACGACGTCGCGTTTGGGCCCGGTTTCCGCGCCCGTCAGGACTGCCTCCAGGATGGCGGCGTTGGCCTGGGCGGTGTCGGCCCCGGCCAGATGGCCGATGCTGGCGTGGGGCAGGCCGGCATCTTCCGGGTGGACGAGCTGAGCGACGGTGTGGGCTGCGCCGGACGAGGCGCGGACGAGGATCGTGTCGGTGGCGGAGAGCGCAAGTTCGTCGATGCCGTTGCGGGCGTGCATGACGCGGCCGAAGCGGATGCCGAGGTGAGCCATGGCGCCGGCGGCAACCTCGAGCTTTTCCGGTGCGTAAACACCCATGATTTGCGCGGGAGCGCCGGCAGGGTTGGTGAGGGGCCCGGCGAGATTGAAGAGGGTGCGAAATCCGAGCGCGCGGCGGATGGGCTGCACGCGCTTCATGGCGGGATGCAGCGCGGGCGCATAGAGGAAGGTGAACCCGGTGGCTCGCAGGCAGGCGGCGGACTGTTCGGGCGTGAGCGCGACGGGGATACCCATCGCTTCGAGCACGTCGGCGGAGCCGCAGCGCGAGGTGACGCCGCGATTGCCGTGTTTGGCGACCTTCGCCCCGGCGGCGGCGGCCACCAGAGCCGCCCCGGTGGAGATGTTGAAGGTGCCGCGGCCATCGCCTCCAGTGCCGCAGGTATCGACGAGCGCAGCGCGTTCCTGATCGGTAAGCGGGACCGGGATCGAAAGCGCACGCATCGCTTCGGCGAAGCCGGTGAGCTCGTCCACCGTTTCGCCGCGCGTGGCCATGGCGGTCAGCAAGCCGGCGATGGCGAGATCGGCGGACGGATCGGCTTCCGCGGTCAGGATGGCGTGGAGCGCGGAACGGGCCTCTTCGCGCGTGAGGGTGCGGCGCTCGTCCGCGATCTGCCTGAGAAGGTCTTTGAGGCCGGGCATGGAATGTTTCCATGCTACCGAATGTGGATGCCGGGACGAAGGCGATCGCAAGCCGGCGCGATCGCCCTCGACGCGCTGGTCAGTCGCCGGCGGCGGTGCCGGGCAGCGGCTCGTAGGCCGGCTTGGCGGCCACAGCCTGGACCAGGGGAGACGGCTTCTCAGCGAAGAATGCGTGGTAAATCAGGCCCGCGAGAATAGCGCCGGCAATCGGCGCGACCCAGAACATCCACAACTGCGACAGCGCCCAGCCGCGAACGAACAGGGCCTGGCTGGTGCTGCGCGCCGGGTTCACGGAGGTATTGGTGACGGGAATCCCCACCAGGTGGATGAGGGTGAGGCAGAGTCCGATGGCAATCGGAGCAAGGCCCTGGGGAGCGCGGATGTCAGTGGCTCCGAGGATGACCATGAGGAAGAAGAAGGTCAGCACCATCTCCGCAACAAAGCAGGCCGCCAGCGTATAGCCGCCGGGAGAATGAACGCCGTAACCGTTGGCGGCGAAGTCGCCGAGGACAAATCCGGGCTTACCGCGGGCGATGACAAACAGCGTGGCCGCGCCGACGAAAGCGCCGCCCAGCTGGGCCACGATGTAAGGAAGCAGGCGGCTGAGGGGAAAACGCCGTCCCACCACGAGTCCGATAGAGACAGCGGGGTTGATGTGGCATCCGGAGATATGTCCGATGGCGAAGGCCATAGTGAGCAGGGTGAGGCCGAAGGCAAGGGCAACGCCGAGAAAGCCGATGCCCAGACCGGGATAGCCTGCGGCCAGAACGGCGGCGCCACATCCACCGAAGACCAGCCATGCGGTCCCGAAGAATTCCGCCACCATACATTTGCTGAGATTCATAGTTCCCTCCAAAGCGTGCTGCGAGGTTGATGCGAAAGCTGCGCGGGCCGGGGGACGGGAGTCCCGGAGCGCTTCAACCGTCAGGCTCCGGGGAGAGGGTGCCAGTGTAGCGCAACGGGCCTGGGATCCAGCGCAGATTCAGGGTCGGCCGCGGGCGATGTGTTTGCTCCGCGTCGGAAGGCTCCGCTACACTGATCATTCGGCCTTCAGCAGGGAATGCGGCGCGGATGAACCGTACGGAACGGGTTTGCGCCGGAGATCCGAGACCATTTCTGCAGCAACTCTATTATGAAAATTCACGAATATCAGGCGAAAGAAATTCTGGCGAAGTACGGTGTGGCGGTTCCGCGCGGCGAAGTGGCCAACACGCTGGAGGAAGCGCTGGAAGTGGCGAAACGGCTGTTCAGCAGCGGCGCGAAAGGCGTGGTGGTGAAGGCGCAGATCCACGCCGGCGGCCGCGGCAAGGGCGGCGGGGTGAAAGTTGCGAAGACGCTGGACGAGGCCGAGCAGTACGCCAGGCAGATCCTGGGCATGCAGCTGGTGACCCACCAGACAGGGCCGCAGGGGCAGAAGGTGCAGCGCCTGCTGATCGAAGAAACGGCGGACATCGATCGCGAGCTGTATCTGGGCATCGTGCTCGACCGCGCGGCAGCGAAGCTGGTGTTCATGGCCTCGAAGGCCGGCGGGATGGAGATCGAAGAGGTCGCCGCAAAGGATCCGAAGGCGATCCACAAGGCCTATATCGATCCCGGCGTCGGCTTCCAGCCGTATCAGGCACGGGAGCTGGCCTTTGCGCTGGGACTGAAGCCCGCGCAGATCAATGAAGCGGTGAAGTTCATGATGGGACTCTACAAAGCGTACGTCGACACCGACGCTTCGCTGCTGGAGATCAACCCCTTCATTACGACGAAGGACGACAAGCTGTTCGCGCTGGACTGCAAGATCAACTTCGACGACAACGCGATGTTCCGCCACAAGGATCTGAAAGAGCTGCGCGATGTTGCGGAGGAAGATCCGCTGGAGGTCGAAGCCTCAAAGTACGCGCTGAACTACATCAAGCTCGACGGCAATATCGCCTGCATGGTGAACGGCGCGGGTCTGGCCATGGCCACCATGGACATCATCCAGTACGCAGGCGGCATGCCGGCGAACTTTCTGGACGTGGGCGGCGGCGCGAACCAGCAGCAGATCGAACACGCCTTCGAGATTTTGCTCTCGGATAAAGGCGTGCAGGCCGTCTTCATCAATATTTTCGGCGGGATCCTGCGCGTCGATACGCTGGCCCAGGGTGTGGTCCAGGCGGCCAAGAATCTGAACGTGACGGTGCCTGTGGTCCTGCGCCTCGAAGGCACGAATGTGGAAGAAGGACGGAAGATCCTGAAGGATTCGGGGCTGAAGTTCATCGTCGGCGACACCATGCAGGACGCGGCGCAAAAGGTCGTAGCCGCGGCGAAGGGGAACAACAGCTTTTAGCTTCTAGCTTTTAGCTTCTGGCTGGTAAGTGATTCCGATGGCTCAGGACTTCCAGGATTTGATGGTATGGCAAAGGGCAATGGAGATGACGGTTTCGATTTACCGAGCGAGCCGGTCGTTTCCGGATGACGAGAGATTCGGGCTCACTTCTCAACTGCGACGGGCGGCAGTCTCTGTCGCGAGCAATATCGCGGAAGGGCGCGGAAGGCTGACGGAAGGCGAGTTTCGGCAGTTTTTGGGACTTGCGCAAGGATCCAATTGTGAAGTTCAAACCCAGATTCTGGTCGCGAAGCGGCTGGGGATCGGCGACTCAAGCGACCTCGACAAAGCTCAGGAACTCAGCGTAGAAGTTGCGAAAATGCTGAGCTCACTGATTGGGTCGCTGCGAGCCAGGAGTTAAAAGCTAATGGCTGTTTTAGTCGATAACAACACTCGCCTCATCGTGCAGGGCATCACCGGGCGCGAAGGCACCTTCCACGCCAAAGGCTGCGCCGAATACGGAACGAAGGTGGTCGGCGGAGTCACGCCGGGCAAAGGTGGCACCATCCACGAGGGATGGCCGGTCTTCGATACGGTCCATGAGGCTGTCGAGAAGACGGGCGCCAACGCCACGGTGATCTTCGTGCCGCCGCCGTTTGCCGCCGATGCGATTCTGGAAGCCAACGATGCCGGACTGCCGCTGATCATCTGCATCACCGAAGGCATTCCGATCAACGACATGGTGAAGGTGTGGAGCGTGCTCAAGCACTCGAAGTCGGTGTTGATCGGGCCGAACTGCCCGGGCGTGATTTCACCGGGCAAGGCCAAGGTTGGCATCATGCCGGGGCGCATCCACAAGGAAGGGCCGATCGGGATCGTGTCGCGCTCCGGGACCCTCACTTATGAGGCGGTCTATCAACTGACGCAGCGCGGCATCGGCCAATCGACCGCCATCGGCATCGGCGGCGATCCCATCGTCGGCACTACCCACGTCGACGCGCTGAGACTGCTCAACGACGACCCCCAGACCGAAGCGATCATCCTCATTGGGGAAATTGGCGGAACCGCCGAAGAAACGGCAGCGCAGTTTGTGAAGGACCACGTGAAGAAGCCGGTGGTCGGTTTCATTGCCGGACAGACAGCTCCTCCGGGACGCCGCATGGGACACGCGGGCGCGATCATCTCCGGCGGCCAGGGAACCGCGGCAGAAAAGATGAAGGCGCTCAAAGCGGCAGGAATTCACGTGGTGGAGACCCCCGCCGTCATTGGGGAGACGGTCGCCCGGGTCATTGGGAAAGCGTAACAGCAGCTGTGAGCTGACTCTGTTGAGACTACTCACTTCGCAGGTATTTGCTGATCAGGCTAAAAGCTATCAGCCAAAGGCTAAAAGCTATCTATGACGCAACGCACATTCAGCATTATTAAGCCGGATGCAGTTCGTAAGGGCTATGCCGGCGCCATCCTCGCCGACATCGAAAAGGCCGGCTTCAAAATCGTCGCCATCAAAAAACTGTTCATTGCGAAGCAGCAGGCCGAGGGCTTCTACTACGTCCATCGGGAGCGGCCGTTCTTCGATTCGCTCACCACCTTCATGTCCTCGGGACCGATCATCCCTCTGGTGCTGGAGAAGGACAATGCCATCGCCGATCTCCGCAAGCTGATGGGCGCGACGAATCCCGCGAATGCCGAAGAGGGCACGATCCGGAAGAAGTATGCGGGCTCGATCGAAGAGAATGCCATTCATGGATCGGACGGCGAGGAGACTGCGCAGTTCGAGATCGGCTACTTCTTCGCGGGCTGCGAACTGATTTAGCTCCCGCCGGCGATCCACGCCTGCAGATGGCGGATGGTCTCCTGCTGTTCGGAGACGACCCAGTTCACCAGATCGCCGATGGAGACGATGCCGGTTACTTTGTCTCCGTCCACCACGGGCAGATGGCGGATGCGCTTCTCGGTCACGATGCGCATGCACTCGCCCACGGTATGGGAAAGGGTCACGGTGATGACCGGGCTGGTCATGATGTCGGCCACCGGGGTGTCGTGGGACGAGCGGCCCTGGAGGACAATTTTGCGGGCGTAATCGCGCTCCGAAACGATGCCAACGAGCGTCTGATCGCGCATCACCAGCAGCGCCCCCACTTCTTTTTCAGCCATGATGCGGACGGCTTCGTAGACCGAGGCAGAGGGCTCGAGCGACCAGATTTCGCTGGTTTTCTTTTGCAGCAGGGTGCCGATTTTTCCGGCTACTTCCATGAGCAGCGAAGCATAGTCCTCGCCGGAAACGTCCGTCAACGGCTGGCGTATTTTCAGCGATTTCCGCTATTTGGCGACGGCCAGAACCAGGGAATCGCGGCGCGACTCGACCGCGCGATTCACCCTGGAAAGCACGCGCGCATAGATAAGCAGGCTGATTGCGGACAGGAGCAGAAGGACCGGCACCGCGGCCCAGGGATGCCCCAGCGCCGCCGATCCTGCCAGCACGACGCCGCCGATGACGATGAAGCTGAACTGGGCGAGCATGCTGGTGAGGCTGTTGCCCACCGCCCCGGGTTCGCGGCGTATGCGCGCCAGATTGACGCGATACGGCATCCAGATGGAAAGCAGGTTGCCGGCGGCGAAGTTGGCGGGCAGCGCGAAGAGGATCCACGCGACGGTGGCAGCGGCGACACTGGGCTCAGGGGCGCCGAAGCGGAAAATCACCATCCCCGCGATGGCCAGCGCTTCCAGCAGAAACAGCGTGAGGGGCAGCAGGGTCTTGACGAGGATGACGGTGCGCATGGGCGTCGGCGAGAGGAAGAAGAACTGGATGCCTTCGCCTTCGGCCCCGAGGTTATTGCTGATGAGGCGGGTGAGACCGAGGAAGGCCCAGACCATGGCCAGCGGCAGCGCATAGGTCAGGCGCAGCGCGGCGAATTCGCCGGTGCGCATGGTGCCCCCAAAGACGACGACCATGACCAGGGGAACGGCGAGGTTATACAGCATGGGCCCGCTGCGCAGCAGATAGCGCAGGTCCTTCTCGAAGACCGCGGCCATGGGCCCGGAAAAGTCGATCAGGGAGCGGCGTCCGCGCTGGGTTCGCGCCTTCGCGGAAGAGCGTCGCGGGGCCTCGCTCAAATTTTCGCCGCGGCTCTCGGCGCGCAGGCGAAGGGCCAGCAGACCGGCAGTGCCGAAGGAGTAGAGAGCCAGCGCCAGCAGCGATTCCGCAGCCTCGACGGAGCGGTGACTGTCCGCTTCCTCAAGAGCAGAGAGCGCGAGACCGGGAGGAAAGATGCCCTGCACCTGCGCCACCCGGTCGAGGGCGCGCATCACCGCCTGTTTCTGATGGCTGTAGCGGGCGCCGCTATAGTCCTGATGGAAGGCGGGGTTGAGAACCTGGGCGGCAAGCGCGAGCAGCAGGAAAATGCCGGTGACGATTTCGCGGGTGCGGCGCTGCGCCAGCCAGCGCTCGATCCACGCGAGGATGGTGCGGGCAAGCAGCAGATTGAAGAGCGCGAAGAGCGCGAGGGTGAGGGCCACCCAGCCGGCAATCCCCGGCCGGGCTACGCTCACGCCGATGCCGATGGCCATGGTCCATAGCAGCCCGATCAGCGACGACGGCGCAGCGATGCCGTAGATCAGATAGAGGAGAATCCACGAACCAAAACTGACAGGGTAGCGCAGCAGTTGCGTGAGCTCGGGATTCTGCCCGGCAAGCGCAGGCGCCAGCGCGGAGAAGCCCTGCCAGGAAACAAACAGAACCCACAGCAGCAGCGCGACGGCAGGCAGGTGTCCGGCGGAGGTCATCGCCCATGCGCCAATCCCCAGGCCGACCGAGGGGCCGATGGCAACCGCAGTGAAGATAACGAAGGTGATCGCGCGAGCGCCCAATTCCAGGTTGCCGCGGCGGGTGCGCAGCGAGTTGAAGAACATGCGCGTTTGCGCCCAGGCGAGAGCGGTGTATTGATCGCGGGCGCGGCGAGAGAGGAATCCGGTCCCCGCAGGTTGCGGGGAGGAGGAGGGCTCTACGCCAGCCATGAAAGCTCCTGCACGGATTCTTCTGCGGCTTCGCCACCGGAGCCGCTGACGACGTGGAGGAAGATCTCCTCGAGGGTGAGCTTCTGCCCGGATTCAGGGCCGATCAGGGTGGCGGCGACACCTCTGCGCAACTCGTCGAGCGAGCCGTTCGCCACCAGACGTCCCTGATGGATGATGGCGACGTGGCTGCAGAGGCGCTCCACAATCTCGAGCACATGCGAAGTGAGGAAGATGGTGGCGCCGCGCTCGGTCATGCGCTGCAGCATGGCCTTGAGCGTCCCGGCGGCCAGCGCATCTACGCCTTCGAAGGGCTCGTCGAGGAAGAGGATGCGCGGGCCATGGATGACGGCAGCGGCCAGCGCCAGCTTTTTCTGCATGCCGTGGGAGAAGTCGGTGACCAGCTTCTTCGGCTCGGCCGCGAGGTTCATGAAGTCGAGCAGCTCCTCGGTGCGGCGGTTGGTGGTATCGCGATCGAGGCCGTACATGCGGCCCACAAAGCGCAGATACTCCGAAGCGGTGAGCCGGCCGAACAGCGCGAGCCCTTCGGGGACGACCCCAATCTGGCGCTTCACATCGAGGGGGTGGGCGGCGAAATCGATACCGAGGATTTCGATTTGTCCGGAGGTGGGCGCCAGCAGGCCGGTCAGCATTTTGATGGTGGTCGATTTGCCGGCTCCGTTGGGACCCAGGAAGCCAAAGAACTGGCCGGCCGCCACATCGAGGCTGAGGTTATCGACCGCAGTGAACGGCCCGAACCGGCGGGTGAGGTTGCGAATAGAGATAGCCGGGGGCATGCGAGGCAAGCATAGCATCGGGCCGCGAGAAGTTTCATGGGCCATCGTGGGATGGCGGAGAGCGGGGCTTGCTCTGCTATTCTGGATGGCCGTTGGGAGGGAACGATGAGGATCGGCAAGCTGCTGTTGGCGGGCACGTGCGCAACTGCGCTGGGTTCGGGGATGGCGCAGCAGGCGCCTCAGGCGGCCGCGCTTCCCGGCCATCCGATTGTCCTGCACGCCGCACGCCTGTTCGATGTGGAGGCGGGAAAGATCGTTACGCCGGGCGAAGTGCTGGTCGAAGGCGATCGCATTACTGCGGCGGGAACGTCGGTTCCGCATCCGGCGGGCGCGGAGACGATCGATCTGGGCGATGCGACGCTGATGCCCGGTCTGATTGACGCGCACGTGCACCTGTTTCTCCATCCGGGCGCGGAGGACCTGCAAACCGTCGTGGAATCCGTGCCGGAACGGACGGTCCTGGCAACCCTGGCGGCAAAGGCCGATCTGATGGGGGGCTTTACGGCGGAGCGCGACATGGGCACCGAGGGCGCGGGCTCGGCGGACTCGGCCGTGCGCGACGCCATCAACGAAGGCCTCATTCCAGGACCGCGGCTGCGGATCAGCGGCAACGCCATCAGCATTCTGGGCGGACACGAGGACGCGATCCACTACAACCCGGCGCAGCACGTGCTGTCGAATGCGGATTACGCGAACGACACCGAGCAGATCATCGAGACCATCCGCGAGCAGCACAAGGAAGGCTCCAGCTCCGTGAAGATTTACGAGACGGGGGCGGACCAGGAAGCGGCCGCGCAGGCTGTTCCCTGTGAGCGCGATGAGGATCTGTGCGCCCGGAATCATCTGGGACCGCAGGCAGGCGATCCGGAGTTCTGGGGGTTCCACACGCCGTATCAGTACACCGAAGCGCAGCTGGCCGCGGCGGTGGAGGAGGCCGCGCGGCTGGGAACCAACGTCGGCGTGCACGATCAGGGAGAGCCGGGCGCGCTGTTCGCGGCGGAAGCAGGCGTAGCCTCCATCGACCACGCGACCCAGTTGAGCGACGAGACGATGCAGCTGATGAAGGAGAAGCACATTCCCGCCGTCCCGACTTTCACGATCTTCGAGTACTTCGCCGACCATGCGCCGAACGCCGCGGCAGCCGCGCGCGAGCACGCCATGCTCGACTACAAAATTCACGAGTTCAAACGCCAGGTCGCGTTCGGCATTCCCTTTGCCATCGGATCGGACGTGGGGCCGTTCCCCCATGGGACGCAGGCGCGGGAGTTCGAGCTGATGGTGAAGTACGGCATGACGCCAGCGGCGGTGCTGCAGGCGGATTACCTGAACGGCGCGCGCATCCTGACGTGGCAGAACCAGGTGGGACAGTTGAAGCCGGGATACTACGCCGACATCATCGCGGTCCCGGGCAATCCGCTGGACGATATCACGGCGGTGGAGCGGGTTCAGTTTGTGATGAAAGGCGGGGTGGTTTACAAAGGCAGCAAGTAGCGGTCAAAGATTGAGTCGGATGCCGCGCGAATCACAGTGATCTGCTCCAGGCCCCTGGTGGTCGAAAGGATGCGGCTTTTCCGGTTGGCCCCTGCCTGCCCGCCGTGGTACAAGCTAAGTACGTTTCCTCGTCCGAGGCGTGAACGGTTTCCCCGTCCGAGACAGTCCCGATCGGCCTAAAACTGCATCCGACTGACGGACGATTATGACCACTGCGCCTCTGCGGGGTGCTTTCGAGCATCCGCTGCTGCATGAGTACGGTATGAACGCCGCCTTCGACGAGATGTTCGATGGGGATGGAGTCATCCGCCCGCATTACCAGGCGCTGTTCCATGAGCTGACGACGTTGCCGCCGGAGGAAATCCGGCGGAGGAAGCAGTCGGCCGACGCGTCGTTCCTGATGCAGGGCATCACCTTCACCGTGTACGGGCGCGAAGAAGGCACGGAGCGCATCTTTCCCTACGATCTGATTCCCCGGCTGGTGACCGGCGAAGAGTGGGACACGATCGAGCGCGGCCTGACCCAGCGCATTACGGCGCTGAACCTCTTCCTTCACGACGTCTACAACGATCAGAAAATCCTGGCGCAGGGCGTGGTGCCGCGCGAAGTGGTGTACAGCTGCCAGCAGTTCCGGCGGCAGATGCGCGGGCTGCGCGTACCGCGGAATGTCTACGTTGCGATTGCCGGTACCGACCTGCTGCGCCTGGACAGCGGCGAATTTGTGGTGCTGGAAGACAATCTGCGCGTGCCCAGCGGAGTGAGTTACATGCTCACCAACCGGCGCATCATGAAGCGCACGCTGCCGAATCTGTTTCGCGATTATGGAGTGCGCCCGATCGATCATTATCCCCAGGCGCTGCTGGCAACGCTGCGCTCGCTGGCGCCGGAGGGGCGGCCGGAGCCGACAGTGGTGGTGCTGACGCCCGGCGTCTATAATTCGGCGTATTTCGAGCACACCTGGCTGGCCCGGCAGATGGGCGTGGAACTGGTGGAAGGCCGCGACCTCGTGATCCACGACAACGTCGTCTACATGCGGACCACCGCAGGCCTGAAGCGCGTGGACGTGATCTATCGGCGCGTGGACGATGACTTCATCGATCCGCTGGCCTTCCGGTCCGATTCGATTCTGGGAGCGGCAGGGCTGTTCAACGCTTATCGCGCCGGCAACGTGACCCTGGCGAATGCCTTCGGGACCGGTGTCGCCGACGACAAAGCGATCTATGCCTATGTGCCCGCTATCATCCGCTATTACCTCAGCGAGCAGCCGATTCTCAACAACGTGGAGACGTATCTGCTGACCGACGCGAAGCAGCGCCGGCATGTGAAGGAGAACCTGGAGAAGCTGGTGGTGAAGGCGGTGGGCGAGTCCGGCGGCTACGGCATGCTGGTGGGGCCGCAAAGCTCGGCGGCGGAGCGGGAGGAATTCAAACGCCGGATCGAGGCCGATCCCAGAAATTACATTGCGCAGCCGACGCTGAGCTTTTCCCGGGCGCCGTGCCTGCTGGAGGACGGATCGATTGGTCCCCGGCATGTGGATTTGCGGCCCTACATTTTGTTCGGGGATAAGGTGACGATCGTGCCCGGCGGTCTGACGCGGGTGGCGCTGCGCGCCGGGTCCCTGGTGGTGAACTCATCGCAGGGCGGGGGCAGCAAGGATACATGGGTGCTGAGCGGGACCGGCGACCGGGGACTGGAAGTCGCGGGCTCGGGGATTTGAGGAGCGAGCGATGCTATCGCGCGTAGCCGACAGTTTGTACTGGACCAGCCGCTATCTGGAGCGGGCCGAGCATACCGCGCGGCTGATCGATATCAACATGGGCCTGATGCTCGACCGGTCGCGGGTGAGCGCGGAGCGTCGCTGGCAGCGGGTGCTGACGGCGCTGGGCGCGGATCCGGGGCTGGGCTGGAACGGCGAGCCGGCGCGCTGGGTGGGCGTAACCTCGCTGGTGCATGCGCTGTGCTTCGACACGGGCAAACATGCCTCGATCACCGCCTGCATCTTTGCGGCGCGGGAAAACGCGCGCCAGATCCGCGACGAGACCAGCACCGAGCAGTGGCAGCGCCTCAACGGCCTCTTCCATGAGATCAGCCGGCTGCGGACCGCGGCGCCTTCGGAACGCAATCTGGCGGAGTTTCTGCCCACCATCATCGATGGGGTTCATCTCTTTCAGGGCGTGACGGACACCACCCTGAGCCACGGCGAGGGATGGCACGTGCTGCGCGTGGGACGCTACCTGGAGCGCGCCTGGTCGCTGACCACCCTGCTGGACGTTTACGAGCGCGAAGTGTTTCGCGGCGAGGATATAAACGACGCGGGCGAGTATCTGGAGTGGATTGGATTGCTGCGCATCTGCACCGCGTTCGAAGCCTTCTGCCGGGTGCATACGGCGGAGCTCAGCCACGAGCGGATTCTGGAATTCCTGCTGCTCGATCCCAATTTCCCCCACTCGGTCCACTATTCCGTGGACGCGCTGCATAATGCGCTGGAGGCCATCCAGCAGCACACCCGGACACAGCACGGAGCGGAATTGATGCGGGTGGCGGGACGGCTGAAGGCGACCCTCGGCTTCGCGCAGATCGGCGAGATCCTGGCCCAGGACCCGGTGCGTTACCTGCGCGGCATTCTGGAGCAGTGCCGCGAGATTCACGATTTGATTTACGCCGTGTACATCCAGTATTCGGTGGAAACGGCCCTGGCGGTGTAACCCGATGCACTATTACTTTGTGCGCCATCTGACCAAGTTCCTCTACCGCCATCCGGTGAGCGAGAGCGCGATGGAGGTGCGCATGCACCCCCGCAGCGACAGCAACCAGCGCTGCCTGTCGTTTTTGCTGTCGGTGAGCCCGCGCTGCCGCGTCTTTACCTACCGGGATCACCTGGGCAACCACGTCCATCACTTCGACATTCCCGGACGCCACGGGCAGCTGGTGGTGGTGGCCGAGTCGGTGATGGAGCACCAGGCGCTGGCGGCGATCCCCGGTGCGCTGGGCCCGGACGCCTGGCAGGAGCTGGACGCGCTGGTGGCCGAGGGCGACTACTGGGAAATGCTTCTGCCCAGCGAATTCGCCAAACCGACGCCGAGGCTGCTGGAGCTGGCAGGGGATCTGGACGTGGTGCGGCGCGACGACCCGCTTCTGCTGCTGCACGAAATCAACCAGCGGCTGTACGACATCTTCAGTTACGCGAAGCAGACAACCGGCGTGGATTCACCGATCGACGAAGCGCTGCGGACCCGCCAGGGCGTTGCCAGGATTTTGCGCACATCATGATCGCGCTGGTGCGCCACGTGGGCATTCCCTGCCGCTACGTGAGCGGCTACCTGTATCACGGCAGCGAGGATCACGACCGCTCGACCTCAAGCGCGACCCACGCGTGGATCGAAGCATTCCTGCCCGCGCTGGGGTGGGTGGGCTTCGACCCGACCAATGCGCTGGTGGCGCGCGATCGGCACATCCGCACCGCGCTGGGGCGGGATTACGCCGACGTGCCGCCGACCCGCGGGTTGTTTCGCGGCCGCACCGACAGCGAACTGTATGTCGCCGTGCAGGTCACCAGTTCCGACACCGCGCCGGATCTGGACCGCGAGCTGCCGATTCCCGAAGACTGGTCGATGCTGGTCGAGAAAGCGCAGGCGCCGCCCGCTCCAGCCGAGCCGCTGCTGCAGATCCAGCAGAGCCAGCAGCAATGAGCGGGCCGCTGCGCGGGGCTATTCGATGACGGCGAGAATATCGCCGGCGGCGACCGTATCGCCGGGGGATACGCGGACTTCCACGACGCGGCCCTGTTTATGAG
>JBAUGH010000760.1:0-8516 GCA_049679565.1 Acidobacteriaceae bacterium | reverse complement strand
TCCCGGTCCATTGCCGGACGACATAGCAAAGACATTCAGCGGCGGTGAATACGTCGAATTTACTGTCGGTAAGGATGGTCTGGGTGTCGACAATGCTAGGGTGTACGGTGGTAAAGCAGGCCCGCTCGGTCGAAACGGGACATTCTTTTCGACGGAACCACAGGTCGGGGGCCTCCAAAGCGCCATTGATTATGGCCTTAGACCCGAGTACGGAAACACGGCAGGAAACACGGTCTGTGCCTACATTCCAGCCGGGACAAGGGTTTACATAGGACAAGGTGCAAACCAAGGCGGAGCGTGGGTTGCGGGCAGAATACAAATCTATGTGCCGCCTGCACCATAGTGAGGGTCAATGACGATATTCGAGTCCATGAAGAAAGATGAAAGTTTCTCGTCAATCTACGAGTACGAAGACCTGCTTCGAGAAATTGAAGATGCCAAGGCGAAAGCACTGATTGAACCGATTCCAGTTGCGGCGAAAAGGGTTGTGCCGCAAGTGGAAAATTGGTATCGCGAAATAAGCTCGGGCGTTGTCTTCTCGCTGCGCCCTCCCGAGTTTCCCGCTAAGGGATACTGGGGGCCAGTCCCGCTTGGTGAGTTCGATTTGTCGCCACAACCGCAATAGCTGCCGCAAGGCTGCTCTCCGGCGGGCCTTGCTGTCTGTGCCAGCCTGCAATCCTGCTCAGCCATCATCCGAAGAGCGGCGCTGCCTCCGGCATCGGGAGTAGCTGCGACACATCACCCCCGGGTGATCTCGTGCAGGCAATTTGCGAATCCACAGAGAGACGTGTCAGTCTGCGGGGTTTGGCGGCAGGTCCGCAGGTCCGAATCATGTCGGTGAAGAGTGCGGAGAGGCTGCCTGGGTCGAAGCCGCAATCGGCCTTCCTCGTAAGGGCCAGTTTTGGAGCCATGGCTGTAGTCGATTTTGTAGCGGTCAGAGCCTCCGAGAACCGTGCGAAGCTACAAATCTCAACACGTGGGCTGCAACACCTTCAATTCAAAGCACTTGCCGGCAGCAAAGAGCAACAGCTTTCAACCGGCGTCAGAACGCGGTTCGGGACCAGGGGGTCGGAGGTTCAAATCCTCTCTCCCCGACCATTTCAGATCAATTATTTAGCGTGACCGAGCCTCAGGATTTCCACTGGGGCACGCTAAAAGGGCACCCACCCGCGTGCTCCCTTGCACTGTTTTTTCCTGCGCTGCTGGCCGTTCCGGTGGTACGGCCGCCAGCGGGGCGAAGATCGCCGCGACCGCACGGGAGACAGCGCGTTCATCCCACCAGCTCTCAGAGCGGATATTGATGCTCACGTCTGCCCGGCTGCTGACGGCGAGCAAGGCAGAACAGGCAGCACCGGACGCCCCGAGTGAGATCGGAGGAAGAGAGCATCTCACGCTGGATATTGGGGCATTTGTGGCCCGCCGATGAAGCCTGCGGGGAAATCACTGAAAGGGAGACTGTTTCTTCATGACTGCGTGCTCATTCGGTGCATGAACGGGCTTCGATGAGCGGGTTACCCTGTTTCCCTCATTTTGTGGGCGAGTGCTGTTGAGACCCCGATTATTCCTTTGGACACCCCCTCCATTCCATGGTTGAATGAACCCACTTTCGGTTGCGATGGTTCGCGGACCTTCCAGCATTCGCCGGGCGTTCATGCGTGCACCACGGTTCGCGGAACCTGGCCAACGAAGAAAGGATGTCGCATCTGGTGACGGGGCCCGTTGTCGAGCCGGGAGAGATCACGGTGTTGCTCCGTGAGTGGAGCGCCGGGAAGCCGGAAGCGTCGGATCGTCTTTTCGAGCTGGTCTATCCGCAGCTGCGGAGGATCGCGGGGGCGCTATTCCGGGGCGAGCGACCGGAGCACCTGCTGCAGCCGACGAGCGTGGTGAACGAACTGTTCCTCAAGCTGGTGCGGCAACGCAGCCTTCGATTCGAAGATCGCGAGCATTTCTACAGCCTGTCGGCAAAACTGATGCGCCGGGTGCTGATCGATCATGCGCGGACCCACTCGCGCGCCAAGCGGGACGGCGGCATCGCGATTCCTCTGGATGAAGGGCTGGCCTGGATCGATGCGAGGCCGGTGGAGGCGATGGATCTGGACCGGGTCCTGAATGAAATGGAGGCGATCGATGCGCGCAAGTGCCGCATGGTGGAGCTGCGCTTCTTCCTGGGATTTACGGCGGAGGAGACGGCAGAGCTGCTGGGCACCTCGAAGGCGACCGTCGACCGGGAACTGCGTTTCGCCCGCGCCTGGCTGCATGAACGGCTGGTTTCGCTTTGACGCAGTTTCACGGGAGATAACGCGAACCTGAACAGAGCTATCGGAGATGCATCAGGACTCAGAAAACTGGCGGGTGCTGCAGACTCTCTTTCACCTGGCGGAGGAAACGCCGGCAGAGGATCGCGAGCGGGTGCTCGCGGAGCAGTGTCCGGACAAGGCCCTGGTGAGGCGAGCGCTGGAGATTTTTCACAGCTCGGCATCGCTTGAGGTGAGCCAGCCTGAACCGCTGGCAGACGCGATCTCCGGCCGTATTGGCCCGTACCTGCTGATCCGGCTGCTGGGATCGGGGGGGATCGGGAGCGTCTACCTCGCGGAGCGGATGCTGGGCGGGGCAGCGCAACACACCGCGGTCAAAATGCTTTCCCCGCATGCGGCGGGACCATCGTTCATCGAGCGCTTCCATCGCGAGCAACATATTCTTGCTTCGCTGGACCACCCGAATATCACGCGCCTGTTTGACGCCGGACTGACGGAAACGGGCCAGCCCTGGCTGGCCATGGAGTACGTGGAGGGCGAGCATCTGGATGCGTACTGCGACACGCGCAAGCTGGGGATATCCGAGCGCCTGCAGTTGTTTCTCGAGGTCTGCGAAGCGGTGGACTACGCACATCGCAACCTGATCGTACATCTCGACCTGAAGCCGTCGAACATCATGGTGACCGGGAAGGGAGAGGTGAAACTGCTGGACTTCGGAACGTCGAAGCTGATGCGGACCGACAGCCAGATGACGACCACGGTGCTGGCGACCCCGGCGTATGCCAGTCCGGAGCAGTTGCGCAACGAGCCGGTCACGACCGCGTGCGATGTGTATTCGCTGGGGGCGGTTCTGGCTGAGCTTCTGGCGGGGAAGCGCTCCCTGCGCCGCACTTCGGCGGCGGTGCTGATGGAGCGGGCCCTGAGCGGACAGGAGCCGGAGCGGCTGGAGAACAGCATGATGCCCGGGGCGGCGAGCCTGCGCAGCACGACGGAGGCGAAACTCCGCCAGGCGCTCAAAGGGGACCTTTCGGTGATCACGGCCAAATGCCTGCGGGCGAATCCCGGCGACCGCTATCGCTCCGTCGAAGCCCTGGCGGAGGATATCCGCCGTCACCTGAGCGGCCGGACGGTGCTGGCGACCCCGCAAACCATTTCCTACCAGCTGATGAAGTTTGTCTCGCGCAATCGGACGCTGGTTGCGGTTTGCGCGCTGGCCCTGCTGATTCTGGCGGGGGCACTGGGTTACGCGGCCATGCGCCAGCGGGAGGCGCTCCGCCAGGGGCAGCGCGCGGTGCAGATGCAGACACTGATGACGCAGATCTTCCAGATGGCCAATGTGAATTACATGGGGAAGCCTGCGCCGACCCTGCCGGAATTCCTCAAGCTGGGGGTGGCCATCGCGCCCCGTGTAATCCGCGATCCGGTGGATCAGCGAGCGGCGGTATTGAGCTTAGCCGAGTCCATGTACGCCAACGAAGCGTATCAGGACGCGCTGCCGGTCCTGCAACGAGTGATCGAGCAGGCGAGGGCGAGCCACGATATTCCCACCGAAGCGGAGGCAGAGGCGTATGCGGGGCGGGTGGCCTACCGGCTGGGGCGCATCGGGGAAGCGACGCCGCTCTCGGCTCACGCCATGCAGCTGGCGGGGAACTCGGGGATCGAGCCGCCGGCGCGGCTGTGGATCAGGACCTTCTACACCCAGGATCGATACGAGCTGAGCTACTCGACCGATGACGACGTGGCCATCGAACGGGCCGCCATTCGGGAAGCGGAAGGGCGCGATGTTCCGGAGAACGAAATTGCCTACGCCGACATGGTCCTCGCGCTGCTGATGGAAAACACCCATCCGTTGAAAGAGTCGGAGGACCTGGTTGAAAAGGCCATGGCCATTTATCGAACCGAGCCCTACGACATCTGCGACATGGCCATTGCCGAGCGGCTGTTGGGGGCCGACCGCGCCGATGACGGCAATCAGCGGGAAAGCCTGGCGCTTTATCGATCGTCGTACGAGGGCTTCCGCCAGTGCAAAGGCAGCGAAAGCTATGAAGCTTTGTTGGCCGCCGGCTATGTTGGTTCCGGTCTGTTCTTCACCGGGCAGCCGAGGCAGGCGATTCAACTGCTGGAAACCACCGTGCCCAGGCTGGAGAAAGTCGGGGGAGCCAGGAACCAATCGATGTACATTTCGCTGCTGGCTCTCAGTCGCTCTTACGTCGCCATGGGGCGATATGAGGACGGAGAGCATGCAGCGGCCGATTTGTTCCAGGCCATCAACGGCAACCACAATCCCGATGCCGTGACGGTGGGCAATTGTCATTGGATCTGGGCCCAGGCCCTGGTGGGAGAAGGACGCCTGGAGGAGGGGTTAGTGCACGCAAAGATGGCGGACGCAAGCTACGCCTCGCGCCCCTCGATGCTGCCACTGAGCCGGGCGCATGCGATCCAGAACCATCAACTGGTGCTGGACCTCGAGGCGAGGCTGGCTCAGAAACCTTCGTTGCCTGCACGCCGGGGGGGCAACTCCGGGACGCAATCCGGGCCGTCCTGACGGGCCGATCGGCCGCGGAGCAGCCGGCGTCCATCGCCCGGGCAACGAATCCTGACACGATATTCCTTCGCATGGCGCGAACCAGTACAGAGGTCACCCCATGGACTCCCTGGTTCTGCATCTGGCTCGAATTCTGCTCTTTCCCCGGTCGACAACCGATGGCTGGCGCGCAAAGAGGGCCGGCCTGACGCTGAGCGCAATAGCCCTGACGGGCCTGCTCGTCTTTTCTCCGCCGGCGGTTGCTCAAAGCACGGCGCAGACCGCTCAAATCACGACATTCCCGCAGGCCATGACAGGACTGATCGAGGCCACCGATGCAAACTTCTACAGTGTCGTCCAGGGCAATCCTGACAGTTGTTATGCAAACGGGACGCTATGCGGCGAAATCGTCCAGATCGTGCCTGGCTTCAAGGATGCCAATGACCCGCGATACTTTACCAGCCCGGCCAATGGCGGCACGATCGGCAATTTCCCCGGAAATCTGCTGGAAAGCCCGGAGGGTTACCTGTTTGGCACGAACGGCTACGGCGGCCCCAGCGCCGGCACGAGTGGCTGCTCTGAAAACGTCGAAGGCTGCGGCACCTTCTTTGAGTTTTTCTTTGACGCCAGCATCGAGCGCGGATCGTACGGCTACGAAAGCATCAATGTCCTGCACAACTTCACCTATGCGGAAGGTGGACAGGGTGGCGCAATTACGCTGGGCAGCGACGGGAATTATTACGGAGTGACGGTGGCGACCTACCGGGGCTATTATGGCGGTCCCTGGACCATTTACAAGCTCGCTCCGGACGGCACCTTTACCCAGCTGGTCAACTTTGGCAACCTCAACAATCAGGTGGATGGTTCTATCCCCAATCAGCTGGTGGAAGGCGACGATGGGTACTTCTATGGAACGACCATCGGTGAGAACGGAACGGTATTTCGTATAGATACCTCCGGCAATCTGACGATTATTGCCACCTTTCCTTCGGATGGCTCGCTGGGCGGCGTCCCCGTCGGTCAGCTGGTTGAAGGCCCGGACGGAGCCTTCTACGGTGTCACCGGGGCAGGAGGGGGAACCGCGACCGTCTTTCGAGTCACCAAAAGCGGCCAGATAACGACGCTTCATAGCTTCAGCAGTTCGGATGGCGAGATTCCCTATTCAGGCCTGTTGCTGGGAAGCGATGGCGTGCTGTACGGAACTATGGCAGGGGGCGGCGGCGCCTACACGGGTGGCTCCGATTCCAACTGCGCTCTGTTTGGCGGTTGCGGCACTCTGTTCAGCATCACCACCACTGGCGATAACTTTCAGATTCTTCATTCCTTTGCCGGAGGCTCAGACGGAGCGCATCCCGCGGCGCTCATTCAGGACAGCATTTTTGCACCCGGCGCCATCTTTGGCGTCACCGGCGGGGACGGCCAAACAGCAAGTCCCGGGGGCACCGTCTTTCAAACCACCCTGCCGGCCGGTCATCAGGCTGCGCCCATACAGATCCAGTTGTTCAAGCAGAGCGACATGAGCCCGGTCACCGCGCAGACCACGGTGGATATCGACACTCCGCTCATCCTTGACTGGCAGGTGCTCAACGCTTATTCCAACACCATGCAGCAGTGCTATGCGCACGCTTACGTTCCGGGAGACGATAACCTCGAAAGCGGAGAAGCGGACTGGACCGGCAAGCAGGCGGGCACTGCCGCGACGACCGGGTACTCCGGCCAGGCGTTCGTTACTCCCCAAAAATCGGGGACCTATCAGTACGCCTTGTATTGCGGCGGTGTGGAGAGTGGAAAAGCCAACGTCGATGTACAGGCAACCCTGGCGATTTCCACCTCCAGCCTGCCGGATGCGACGGTGGGCGCACCCTATTCGCTGACGCTGGCGGCGACCGGGGGAACCGCTCCGTACACATGGTCGCTGATTGCCGGCACTCTGCCACCCGGGCTGAGTTATGAAGGACCGAACGGCATCATCTCCGGGACACCGAAGCAATTCGGGACCTATACCTTCACCTTCCAGGCTACGGACAACTCGTCCACTCCGGAGACCGCGACGGTTGCCCTGACCATGACTGTGAGCGCAGGCCTGGCTGTTAACACTGCGACGCTGCCCCAGGGAGAAATCGGCACGCCCTATAGCCAGACAATCGCGGTGACCGGTGGACTTACTCCCTATACCCTGACGATTCCGGCCAATTCCCTGCCCGCCGGGCTGAGCTTTAACGCGGCAACCGGAACCATCTCCGGCACGCCGACCGCGGTGGGCACATCGAACTTCACGCTGTCGGTAGCCGATGCGGAGAGTCCGCAGGCCACCACAACCCAGAGCTACTCGATCAAAATTGTGAGTTCGCTGCTGACGATAACCGCCGCGTCTCTTCCTCCGGCGGGCGTGAGTCAGCCGTTCTCTGAGCAATTCGCGGCGACGGGCGGCGTGGGCCCCTACACCTGGACGGTCAGCTCCGGCACATTGCCCCAGGGTTTGCAGCTCACCAGCACAGGTCTTCTCTCCGGTACGCCGGTCCAATACGGATCGGGTAGCCCCTTTACCATCCAGGTGGCGGATACAGAGACTCCGCCCCAGACTGCGACGGCCGTGTTCACGCTGCCGGTCGCGAGTACGCTCGCGATCACGACTACCGCTCTTCCCAACGCGACATTAGGGGTCCAGTATTCCGCGACCGTGAGCGCGACGGGCGGCGTTCCGCCCTACAGCTGGGTCGCGGGAGCGAACCTGCCTACCCTTGGACTGTCCATCGATCCCAATACCGGGATCATTTCCGGGATCCCGGTGGTATCGGGAAGTTATCAGGGAGGCGTCGGGGTCAAGGATTCGGAAAGTACCCCCGCCAACGAGACAGGGTATGTGACGATTACGATTCAAACCACGCCGGGAGGGACCTCCTCGACGACCCTGACCACCTCCAGCGCGAACGCCGGGGTCGGCGAGAGCGTGACCTTTACCGCCACGGTAAGTGTATCCGGGGGCACACCCACCGGGCTTGTGACCTTCGCTGACGGCACCAACACGATCGGGACAGCAATGCTGAATGCCAGTGGTGTAGCGACCCTGACGACCAGCTTTCCGGCTACGGGTGTCTATAACGTGATTGCTTCTTATGGGGGCGATGAAAGCGATCAGGCAAGTGCTTCGACGCCGGTGACCGAGACGATCGTCGCGCCTTCGGTCTCTGCGGCGATTAGTCCAGACAGCATCACCATCAAGCCGGGTGCGTCCGGTACGCTGGCGATTTCCATTACGCCGACCGGCGGCTACTCAGGCACAGTGAACTTTTCGTGCGGAACGCTGCCGGCGCACGTTTCCTGCACCTTCACTCCGCCATCGATTACGTTAACGGCGGGAGGCGCAACTCAAACCGCCACCCTCACCGTCAGCACGGATGCGACGCAAAGCGCGCTGCTGGCATTGCCCTTCGGTCCCCATGGCCTCGGTCAGATCGATGCGGCCCTGGCCTTGTGGCTGCCGTGCCCGCTGGTGGTTATGTCCGGCATTTTCAGAAAGCGGCAGAGGCGGAAGTCAACGCACTGGATTTGGCTCGGCCTCCTGGTTCTGGGAATGGCGAGTGTCGGACAGCTTTGCGGTTGCGGCGGCGGCAATTCCAACGATGCGCGACCCGGCACATATTCCATCCCCGTCACGCTCACCCTGTCGAACGGGGCGGCGCAGACGGTGAATGCGACAATCGTCGTCAATTAGCAGCGGGACTCATTGCGTTGGT
>JBAUGH010000759.1:0-6050 GCA_049679565.1 Acidobacteriaceae bacterium | reverse complement strand
GTTCTCGTCTTTCGCTTTGCCAATGGTATCTTCGAGCCCGTCTGGAACCGGAATTTCATCGATCACGTGCAGATCACGGCAGCGGAAAACATCGGCATCGAAGGTCGCGGCCCGTTCTACGAAAAGGCCGGCGCGCTGCGCGACGTGGTGCAGAATCACATGATGGAGCTGCTCTCTTTTGTCAGCATGGAGCCGCCGGCGAGTTTCGCTTCAGAGGCGGTACGGCGGGAGAAGGTTAAGCTGTGGACCTCGATCAAGCCGATCAACATCTTCGACTGCGTGCGCGGGCAATACGGGCCAGGCATTGTCGACAACCAGATGGTGAAGGGCTATCGCGAGGAAGATCGCGTCGATCCGAAATCGCAGACCGAGACCTATGCCGCCATCCGGCTGGAAATCGACAACTGGCGGTGGGCGGGGGTGCCGTTCTACCTGCGCGCGGGCAAGCGGCTGGCGAGCCGGGCCACGGAAATCACGATTCAGTTCAAGCAGCCGCCCATGCTGGTGTTTGGCACGCACATGCACGGGCCGTGCACCGACATCCAGCCCAATTTGATTACCATGCGCATCCAGCCGGACGAAGGCATCTCGCTGCGCTTCGGCGCCAAGGTGCCCGGGCCGCAGATGGCGGTATGCCCGGTGATTATGGACTTCAATTACGCTCACGCTTTCGGTGCGTCGTCGGCCAACGGCTACGAGCGCCTGCTGCTGGATGCGATGCTGGGGGATCAGACTTTGTTTGCGCATCGCGACGGCGTGGAAACCACCTGGGCGCTGTTTACTCCGGTGATCGACGCGTGGGCGAAGAAGTATCCGCAAACATTTCCGAACTATGCGGCCGGAACGTGGGGACCGGAATGCGGCGAGGAGCTCATCGGCCGTGACGGCCACACCTGGCATACGATCCGCGTGGCGAACGAAAAGGAAGGCGAGGCCAAAGCCGCGTCCGCATAAGCGGGAGGAGTGCTCAGGAACAAGCGCCTGTGCACCCTGGCCACCACGAGTTCAGCCATGGTAAAAACGACTCACGTTGAGTATCGTGTGTTCGGCGAGCGGGAGGCGCTGTCGCGCGCCACGGCAGAGCGTTTCGTTGAAGACGTTCAGACTGCAGTGACGGCGCGGGGTGCGGCGCGCATTGCCATTTCCGGCGGAGGCAGCCCGCGACCGGTCTTCTCACTGCTCGCCGATTCCAATGAGCCGTATCGCGCCGCCATCCCATGGGACCGGGTGTGGATCTTCTGGGTGGATGAGCGTTGCGTTCCACCGGACCAGCCCGACAGCAATTATGGCGTGGCGCGGGAACTGCTGCTGTCCAAAGTTCCGCTGCCGCCGGATCATGTAATCCGCATCGAAGGCGAACTGGATCCTGAGGAAGCGGCTGCTCGATACGAATCGGCGATGCGCGGCCATTTCCGCCTGGAAGGCGCGCAGGGACCGGTGTTCGACGCAGTGCAGCTGGGCATGGGCGACGACGGCCACACCGCCTCGCTGTTTCCGCATACCGCGGCGCTGCATGAGATGCTGCGGCTCTCGGTTGCAAATCACGTGCCGCAGCAGAAGCAGAGCTGGCGCGTGACCCTGACGTGGCCGGTCATCAACGCGGCGCGCGATGTGTTCTTCCTGATCGACGGGCCCGCGAAAGCTGACCCGCTGGGACGCGTTTTGCAGGGCGCCTACGACCCCGAGACGCTGCCGTCGCAGCTGATCCAGCCGCAGAATGGGCGGCTGCTATTCTTGCTGGATAAAGACGCTGCCGCGCATCTTCCTCCACCCGATGCGCGCGGTGTGGGCACGCTGGAGATGGAAAGATGATTCTCGCCGGGGATGTCGGCGGCACGAAAGTTCACCTCGCACTGTACGGATTCGAGCACGGCCAACTGGTTCACGTTCGCGACGAACGATTTCCCGCCCAGGAATTCAGCGGGCTGGAGGAGATTGTTCGCCGCTTTCTCAGCGAGAGCGGGAGCCCGGAAATCACGGCAGCCTGCTTTGGCGTTCCTGGGCCGGTGCGCGGCGGCCGGTTGAAGCTCACGAACCTTCCATGGGTGATCGATAGCCGTGAGCTTTCGACGAACCTGAAGATCACGCACTTGTTCCTGATCAACGATCTGGAGGCGAACGGCTACGGCATTCCGGAATTGACCGCCGACCAAATCTTCACCCTGAACCAGGGAGACGCGGCGGTGGTAGGCCATCGCGGGCTGGTCTCGGCCGGCACGGGGCTGGGCGAAGGTGTGATGGTGTGGAACGGCAAGAGCCACGTCCCCATGGCATCGGAAGGCGGCCACTGCGATTTCGCCGCGCGCACGCCGCTGGAGATCGAGTTGCTCGTCTATCTGATGAAGAAGCTCGGCGGCCGCGTAAGTTTCGAACGGGTGGTTTCCGGCCCCGGGCTGTCGCACATCTACGCGTTCCTGCGCGACGAAAAGCATATGGAAGAGCCGGCGTGGCTGCGCGATCGAATGGCCGGCGAAGACCCGAACGCGGTCATCGGAGACGTAGGCGAGGCTGGCGAGAACGAGCTTTGCGTGAAGACCCTGGAGATGTTCGTTTCGGCTTATGGAGCGGAAGCCGGCAACCTGATGCTCAAGGTGCTGGCCACCGGAGGGATGTATCTGGGCGGCGGCATCGCGCCGAGGATTCTCAAGACCATGAGCAACGGCGTATTCATGCAGGCGTTCGTCGATAAAGGCCGGCTGAGCGACCTGCTGATGGAAACGCCGGTGCGGGTCATCCTCGAGAGCCGCGCTGCGCTGATGGGTGCGGCTGCCTATGCGGAAGCGCGCGCCGCCGAGATCAGCGGAAAATCGGTGCGCGAGGCCTCTCGATAACGCAGTTGTTCCTTCGGAGTCCACGATCGACGCGGCTACACTGTTGGTTCTGCTGATCGTTTTTGTCGCCACGCTGATTCGCTCGGCGTTTGGGTTCGGCGAAGCGCTGATTGCTGTGCCGCTGCTGGCCTTCTGTATTCCGATACGGGTTGCCGCTCCGCTGGCGGTTCTGCTTTCGGTAACGATTGCCGCCATCGTGGTCGTTCAGGATTGGCGGCGCATTCATCTGCGCAGCGCGGGCGGGCTGCTGCTGGCGACGCTTCCGGGATTGCCGGTGGGGGTGCTGCTGCTCAGCAGCCATCATGAGAGCATGGTGAAAGCGGCGCTGGGGCTGGTGATCCTGCTGTTCGCAGGGTGGGCGCTCGGCCGGCGGAACAAGCCGCGAAGCGAGCCGGAACTTCGGAGCGGGCATCCGGCATGGCTGCTGGGCTGCGGATTCTTTGCGGGGGTTCTGGGCGGAGCGTACGGAATGAACGGGCCGCCATTGGTGATCTACGGCGCACTGCGGCGCTGGCCGGCGCAGGAATTTCGCGCGACGCTACAGGCATATTTTCTGCCTGCCAGCGCGCTGGCGATGATCGGCTACTGGTATGCGGGGTTGTGGGTTCCCCCGGTGACGCGCGATTACCTGCTCTCGCTGCCGGTGATGATTCCCGCGGTGCTGCTGGGGCGAGCGATCAATCACCGGCTGCATGGAGATCGTTTTCTGAAGATCGTCTATGCTGGTTTGATCTGCATTGGCGCGCTGCTGGTAGTGCAGGCGCTGCGCCGCCCCACATGAAGCGGGCCTGGCGGCGCCCGTGCTATTTTTGAGGGGCGATCTCATCCCCACACCGTTGCCCCGTGACCACCGAGAGGTTCTCCGCAGTTATGTTCGTGAAGCGAATTTCCCTTGCCGGTCTGGCGCTGAGCGTGGCGCTTCTGCTTCCGCGCCTCGCGCTGGCGCATGCTCATCTGGTGACCAGCTTGCCGGCGGCTAACAGCTCGGTGCATGGACCTGATATAGCCATCGATCTGACATTCAATTCCCGCGTGGAGATGAAGGGGTCGATGATCACGCTGGTGCTGCCGGGCGGCGCGACGCAGCGGCTGACGCTCGACAGCCAGAGCAACGACGTGAGCCTGGACGCGCACGGGCGGCTGAAGCCGGGCAATTACACACTGCGCTGGCAGGCTCTCTCCACCGACGGTCACATCACGCGCGGCGAGATCCCGTTCGCCGTGCGCTGAGTGATCTGGTTCGTTCGCGATTTCGACCTGCTCGCGCTCCTGCTGCGGGCGCTGGCTTTTTCTCTGGAGGCGCTGGCGTTTGGAGGCGTTTTCTTTCTGCTCATCGCCGCGCGTCCGGCGCGGTTGCCTGTTGAACAGCAGGCGCATCTGCGCCGCGCCATTTCGTGGTTTGCGCTGGCGCTGGCGCTGACGCAGATTGCGTTGCTCGCCACCACCTCGGCGGAACTGATGGGGAGTGCCGGCCTCGGCTGGGGCGACCTCGCATCAGAGCCGTTCTTTCTTGCGGGAGGTCTGTTCGCTGGAGCTTCGCTGCTCCTGTTCTTCCTGCTGCGCTTTACGGCGCGTCTCGTGCCGCCGATGGTTGCAATAACGGTCGCGCTGGCGGCCTCGGTGGCTCTGAGCCACGCCGCGTCGCGGCTGGATCATCGTCCGCTGGTGCTCATTCTCACCGCGGCGCATCACCTGGGCATGGCGGCGTGGATCGGTGCGTTGGCCTTTCTGCTGATCGCGCTGCGGCGGACGGCTGATCCGGACATTGCGCGCGCGATGGCGCGGCGATTCTCGGCGATGGCGGTGGTGAGCGTTGTGGTCCTGGTGCTGGCCGGGGCGGGCCTGGCGTATTTCTACGCCGGCTCGTGGCAGGGGATGTACGGCACCTCGTACGGCATCCTTCTCTCGGCCAAGATTGTGCTGACTGCGCTGATGCTCACCCTGGGCACGAGCAACTTTTTCCTGCTCCGCCGTGTGGAGTCGGAACCGAAGCCGCTCTTTCGCCTGCGACGGTTCGGTGAAGCAGAGCTGGGCCTGGGATTTACGGTGATTCTCGCCGCTGCTTCGCTAACCGCGCAATCGCCGTCAGTCGATGAGTCGTTGCAGGACACGCTGACCGGGCACCAGGTGGTGCAACGGATGGAGTGGCGCTGGCCCGGCTTCCATACGCCTGCGTTGGCGCAGCTCGCGCCGCCGACTCCGCTGAGCGTTGCTGTACGTGAAGCCACGTATACCGGCGGCAGCTCCAGCGATGCCAACGACCGCGCCTGGTCGGAATACAACCACCACTGGGCGGGGCTCATTGTGCTGGCGGCGGGGCTGCTGGCGCTGGTTTCGCGTCTGCCGCGCCTGCGCCGGCTGCGTCAACTGGGACAACAGTGGCCGCTTCTGTTTCTGGGGCTCTCGGTTTTCATCCTGATGCGCGCGGACCCCGAATGCTGGCCGCTTGGCCCGCGCCCGTTTTGGCGCAGCTTCACGGCGCCCGATGTACTCGAGCATCGGCTGTTTGCGGTTTTGATTGCCGCGTTTGCGATTTTTGAGTGGGGGGTGCAGCGGGGATGGCTGTGCTGGCCGCGGGCCCGCTTCGTCTTTCCGGTGCTCTGCGCGGCCGGAGGGGCGCTGCTGCTGACGCATACCCACGCGCTCGGCGAAGGGACCGACGAGGTGTTCGCGGAGTTGAGTCATACGCCGATGGCGATATTGGGCGCGGTCGCGGGATGGTCGCGCTGGATGGAACTGCGGCTCGACGGCGAGCCTGAGTCCGCTGAATCGTCGCGCTACCGGCGCTGGGCGGCCTGGCTCTGGCCGGTCTGTCTCATCCTCGTCGGCCTGCTGCTGCTCGACTACCGCGAGTCGTGATTTTGCTCCGGATCTTGCCCCGCCAAACCGCGAACCTGGTTGGGTACTCATCCTCCTGCTCCGGGTCGGCGAGAATCGAAGTGTGGCTGCCGCGCGCAATACCGATTTGATACCCGAATATCTGGCGTACCTGCGCGTGGAAAAGGGCCTGCGTCCGCTTTCCTGCGAAGCCTACGAGTGCGATCTGCTGCAGTTTGCGGAGTTTCTGGAAAGGGAATCGACTGCGCTGATCAGCGCAAGCCAGGAGCATGTTGCCGGATTTCTGGAGCATCTGGCAAAGCACAACGTGGAATCGCGATCGGCGGCGTGCAAGCTTTCCTGTCTGCGCGGATTCTATCGCTGGCTGCTGCTGGACAAGCG
>JBAUGH010000758.1:0-7682 GCA_049679565.1 Acidobacteriaceae bacterium | reverse complement strand
GGATCGGTGAATTGCCCGTCGACCTGGCTGTTGTTGAGCAGTTCGCTGAAGTTACCCTGGCGCATGAGCGTGGTGGGGACGGTCAGGTAGTACGGGTTGATGGGCTGGTTTTCGCGGAATGCCTGGTAGTCGCCGAAGCCGAAGAGCTTGTTTTTGATGATGGGGCCGCCGATGGAGAAGCCGGGCTGGTTGCGGTTGAAGGGCGGGTTGGGGCTGGCCGGCGCACCGAGGAAGCGATAGCTGGGGTTGGCGTCGAAATTTCCGCTGCGATAGAACCAGAAGGCCGAACCGTGAATTTCGTTGGTGCCGCTCTTGATCGAACTGGCGACGATGGCGCCGCCGGCGCGGCCATACTCGGCGGGGGCGACGCTGGTGTCCAGCTTGAATTCCTGGGTCGCGTCGATGTTAGGGAAGATCAGGATGGTATTGAGGAGCGAGTCGTTGTCGTCGAGGCCGTCCAGCAGAAAGTTGTCGGCCTGGGGGCGAATCCCGTTCACGGACAAGGCTGAGCCGCCGCTCTCGTTATTGCGGAAGGTTTCCGAGTTGCCGTTGACGCCGCTCGACGAGTCTCCGTAAGCGCCACGGGTGACGCCGGGAACGAGCAGGGCCAGTCCTGTAAAGTTCCGGCCGTTCAGAGGCAGTTCGGTGACCTGAGCTCCCTGGATCGTCTCGCCGATGGTGGCGTTGGAGGTGTCGACCAGCGGGGCAGCGCTGGTGACCTGGACGGTTGTGCTCACCGCCCCGGGGATCATCTTGAAGATCAGGCTCTGGGCGGTGGCTACCTGCACGGCGAAGGGGACGGTCTGGGTCTGGAAGCCCTGCGCTCCGACGGCGGCCTTATAGTTGCCGCGGGGAACGGCGAAGATACTGAACTCGCCGGCACCGTTCGATGTAGCGTGAAACTCGAGGTTCGTGTCCAGGTTCGTGACGGTGACGGTGGCGTTCGGAATTGCCGCCCCGGTCTGATCGGTGACAGTGCCGACGATGCTGCCGTTGTCTGACTGCGCGAAGAGTTGACCCGTAAACAGGGTGACTGCCGTGACCAGCAGAAGCGCCAGCCAGAGGCCGCCCAGCCGCATGTTCTCTCTCTTTTTCGAAATCATTGTTGCCTCCCAAAAGACTTCCGATGGCCGCAGCACCGGTCTTTTCTCTCACACTGCCGGCCAGCGTGAACTAAACGCGCTCGCCGGGAGAACCGGCAATGCACAGCGGGCCTTTTTTCCATCAAATGTGTATCAACAGCGAAAGTTATATTTTTCTGGAAGATACTTCGAAGTTTCAACAGGCCAGGGGATCAGGCGGCGCATTGACCGGGATCGATCAACAGCGGTACAAAATAATGTCCCCCAGCCGTTGGGGGAACTACGTATGCCGGCCCCCGCGGAGCATCAGGAAAAGACGACTCCGAAATTCCGTTTCGGCCTTTTCGAGGCCGATGTGGATTCGGGAGAGCTGCGCAAGTCGGGCGTTCGGATTCGTCTGCAGGCGCAACCCTTCCGGGTGCTGGTCTGTCTGCTGGAGCGTCCCGGCGAAGTGGTTACCCGCGAGGAGATCCAGCAGAAGCTGTGGGGGAACGACACAATCGTCGATTTCGACCACAGCCTGGGGACCGCTATTAACAAGTTGCGCGAGGCTCTGGGCGATTCGGCGGAGAACCCGCGCTTCATCGAGACGTTGGCGCGGCGGGGATACCGCTTTCTTGCGCCGGTGACGGAGGTGGGCGATTCGCGCCCGGAAGCCGCCGCCAGGGTGCATGAGACCGGAACACAAGCTCCGCCTGCCGACAGGACGGCGCTTTCTGCCTCTCCTCGGACCGCTTCGGTTGTAGTCGCCGAGCCCCGGAGCAGCGTTTGGCGAATGACTGCGCTCCTGCTGGCGGCAATTCTTCTGGTGGCAGGCGGTTTTGCCGTCGGTCTGCGGGAGCGGCCGGCCTACACCGCACCTCCGAAGATCACCCAGGTGACCTTTTCGGGGCGCGTTTCGCCGGGCGATCCGCTGTTCGAGAGCTTCTCGGGAACGGCCACGGACGGATCGCGCATTTACTTCCCGCAGATCGAGGATGGGCGCGCAGTTCTGGCGCAGGCGCTGATCGCGGATGGCGAGACCCGCACGCTGTCGCTCCCTGACGAGCTGGCGGCGCCGGCGCTGGGAGATATTTCTCCGGACGGGTCGCGGCTGCTGCTGCGCAACCATCTGGCCACGGCGCCGGAGCAGTCGCTGTGGATCGTCTCGACCATCGGCGGCACGGCGCGGCGGATTCCCGGCCTGGTGGCCCATGACGCCGCATGGATGCCGGATGGGCAACGCATTCTCTACGCCAGCGGCGACGATCTTTATATCGCCCGCGACAATGGCAGCGAAAGCCGCAAGCTGGTGACGTTGCCGGGGCGCGCTTTTTGGCTGCGGTGGTCGCCGGACGGGACGCGTCTGCGGCTGACGCTGCTGAACAGCGAGACGCATACCTCGACGTTGTGGGAAGTGGCGGTCGACGGCAGCGGCGCGCACGAGCTGCTGAAGAACTGGACCAGCGACGCCCCCGCGGAATGCTGCGGCAGCTGGACCGACGATGGCCGGTACTTTGTTTTTCAGTCGGCGCGTGGCGGGGACAGCAACATCTGGGCGATTCCCGAGCATGGCGGCCTCTTCGGGCGGCCGGGAGCGCCGATTCCCATTACCAACGGCCCGGTGGACTATCAGGCGCCGATTCCATCGCGTGAGGGGAATCGGGCGTTCTTCATCGGGGTGGATAACCAGTCGGCGCTCCTGCGCTACGACGCGAGCGCACGCATCTTTGTGCCCTACTTCAGCAATCTGAGCAATGCGCGGCAGGTGGAATTCACGCGGGATGGGAAGTGGGTGGCGTGGATCCGGCAGGACGACCGCTCTCTGTGGCGCAGCCGGCCGGACGGCTCGGTATCGCTGCAACTGACGGGAAGGCCGATGCAGGTGTTCACGATGCACTGGTCGCCGGACGATCGCCAGCTGGTGTTCATGGGGCGGCAGCCGGGCAAGCCATGGAAGATCTACACCGTCGATGCGGATGGCGGCCACCTGCAGGAGGTGCTGGACGAGAGCCGCAGCGAGGCCGATCCTGACTGGTCGCCGGACGGCACGAAGCTGGTCTTCGGTCGCCTGCCCGACCTGATGGCGGAAGCGGCTCAGCCCAAAGCGGTGGAGCTGGTGGATCTGAAGACCCGCAGGATGACCAAGTTGCCGGGATCGGACGGTCTGTTCAGCCCGCGCTGGTCGGCGAACGGGAAGTACATTGCCGCGCTCTCCATCGATCAGCAGAAGCTGATGCTGTACGACGTTGCGGCCGGGAGCTGGCGGCTGCTGGCGCAGCAGAATATCGCGGACCCCTGCTGGTCGCACGACGATTCCGCGATTTACTTCCACGACTTCGCCGAGGCCGATCAGCCTATCTATAAGGTTACGATCGCTACCGGAAAAATCGAGCGGGTGGCCGATCTGCACGACCTGCGTTCGGCGAATGTAGTCGATTACCGGTTTGCGGGCCTCGCGCCGGGCGACGATCCGCTGGTGAACGCGCGCATGTCCACCGCGAATATTTACGCGGCGGAACTGCCAAAATAGGAGTAGATGCGGTCTGTGCAGCTGGCTTGCTGACGCGCCGCACAAGGAATGCGCGCGGGTAAAATGAAGCTCAGATGCCCGCCCCACGTTCTTCTTCCACGGAAATTCCGGCTGTCGATGCGCTGCTTGAGTCGGGCGAGCTGCGGCAGGTGCGGCGTTCCGGGCATCGTGCTCGCGCAGACGGGTTGCGAGCCATGACCCACGACATTCGACCGCAGCGGCAGCGGCGAGTCGCAAAATCGCGGGTGGAGATTGTGCGTGCCCCGGGGTGGGAGGCGTGGCCGTGGCTGGTGCATGGGTTCAGCACGCGCACCGGCGGCGTGACGTCTGCCTATCGGCCGGGGCAGCGAGCCGGAGAGTTGAACCTGGGTTTCACCTCCGCGGACGAGCGGGACAAGGTGCTCGAGAATCGCCGGCGTTTCGTCCAGGAGCTGGGCGTGCCGGACTCGATGCAGCTGGCGACGCTCAAACAGATTCACTCTTCGAAGGTGCTGCGCGCCGGGAAGGGCGATGGAGATGCAGCAAGTCCATGCCAGGGGGATGGCCTGATGACCGACGAGCCCGGCCTGCTGCTCGCGATCCAGACGGCGGACTGCATTCCGGTACTGGTTGCCGATGGGAAAAAGAAGGCGGTGGCGGCTTTTCATGCCGGTTGGCGCGGGACGGTGAAGCGGATCGTTGAGAGCGGGATCGGGCAGATGCGAGTCGCGTTCGGCAGCCGTCCGGAGGACCTGATTGCGGCGATCGGTCCGGGCATCGCCGCCTGCTGCTACGCGGTGGGGGAAGAAGTGCGCAGCGAATTCGGCTCGCAGTTCGCGTACGCGCCGGAATTGTTCCACGAGGTTTCGGATTACGATCCGATTCGCGAGAAGTATCCGATGCTGTTCCTGACGGCGCGGGCGCCGGGACACAGTAACCTGGGGCCGTCGCTGCACCTGGATCTGATGGAAGCGAACCGGCGGCAACTGCTCGATGCGGGCCTGCGGGCGGAGGCGATTACCGTGATCGGCGACTGCACCCGCTGCCAGAGCAACCGCTACTTCTCCTATCGCGCCGAGCAGGGAAACACGGGTCGGATGTTGTCGGTGGTCGGGATGCGGGGCTGACCCGGAATTCTTTGGGGCAGCCCGCTCCCTCCGTTATTGTCTAGTTTCCAGGGTGTGGCGGATGCTGAGCACCGGGCATTTCGCCTGGGCGATGATGTTGTACACCGTGTTGTCGCCGTGAATCGGCCAGAAAGAGAAGTCGGCGTTGACGCCGAGGACGATCAGATCGGCTTCCCTTTCGGCCGCGACGTTCAGAACCTCGTCCACGACGTCGCCTATCTCCACCTGCACGCTGGCATGGGTCCAGAGGGGCGCTTCTTCGGGAACGGCGCGGCGCAGCTCCGACTGGGTCCAGGCGACGACCCGATCGGCGTCGGGCTGGCTCTGCACATTGCGCGAGAGCACGTGCAGCAGGGTGATTTCGGCGCCGTAGAACTGCGCCATCTCCATCGCAGTGCGGGCGCTGCCTTCATAGCCGGCGCAGAGAGAGACGGGGTGCAGGATTTTGCGCGGAGCGCCGAACGATGACGCCTCGTGGGCGTTCGGTCCGATGGTGCAGACCGGAACCTCGGCGGAGCGCAGGATTTCGTGGGCGACCGAGCCGAGGAGCAGCTTCTTCAGGTGGCGGCGGCCGTGAGTTCCGGCGAGGATGCGTCCGGCGCGCAGCTCGTGTGCCTGGATTCGGATCTGATCGCGGGGATTGCCTTCGACGATGACGACGTCGCAGGGGATGCCGGCCTCGCGGATCTGGTGAGAGGCTCGCTCCAGGACGTCTTTTGCCTCCTCCTTCATCTCCGCTACGTCGAGATAAGGAATAGCGCTGGCGTCGAGGGGCATAGCCTCGCCCGGAGGAATGACGTGGACCAGGGTCAGAGAACTGCCGCAGGCGCGGGCCTGGGCCAGGGCGTGGGGGACCAGGTAGTCGATATCGGATAGATCGGTTGCGACCAGAATCTTGTCGGGCACGACAAAAGCACGATTTTGAGAGGCCAGATCGTCGAGGGTTTTCATAGTCGAAAAACCTCCTGCCCGTGAGTCTCCCGCGGACCGGTGTCGGCGGCTGTGATGTTGGGTACAAGTTCCAGTGACGAAGGTCACTTATGAATCCGGCAAGTTGTCGCCTAATGACCCAAGCCGGAACAGGAACTGGATTCGCAGCGGACCTGTGACGGCAATCACATACAGCAGTTTTTCTCCAGAGATACGGTCTGTCTGCAATTCCCCGGGAAGGCACCAACAGCAGGCGGAGGCTCGAATGGCGATGGAAGACTCGGTTCTCGAGACATGCAGGCAGCGCGGCGTATCGCGTCGCCGCTTCATGCAGTTCTGCGGGACGATGGCCGCGACCCTGGCGCTGCCCGAAGCGTATACGCAGACCATCGCGACCGCGCTGGGACAGAAGCGCAAACCGACCTTAGTGTGGCTGGAGTTCCAGGACTGCGCCGGCAACACGGAGTCCATGATCCGCAGCACCCATCCGACAGTGGAAGACATCGTTCTCGAGACCCTGTCGTGGGAGTACCACGAGACCATCATGGCCGGCTACGGCAAGCATGCCGAAGCGGCGCTGAAGCGGGTGGTGGACGAGGAAAAAGGGAAGTATCTGGTCGTGGTTGAAGGTTCGATTCCCATGGCAGAAGACGGCATTTACTGCACTATCGGCGGGCGGACCGCAATCGACATCGCCCGCGAGGTTTGCAGCGGAGCAGCGGCGACGATTGCGGTGGGTGCCTGCGCCTGGGATGGAGGGCTGCCCAAGGCCGGCCCGAATCCCACCGGCGCGGTTGGCCTGCACGAGGCAGTTCCGGGAATCAAGATTGTCAATCTGCCGGGATGCCCGCACAATTCGGTGAACACCGCGGCGGTGCTGGTGCACTACCTGACGTTCGGGGAGTTGCCGGCGCTCGATCCGGAGAATCGCCCGCTGTTTGCCTACGGGCAGCTGATCCACGATCAATGCGAGCGGCGCGCGCATTACGACTCCGGACGGTACGTACAGGCATGGGGCGATGAGGGCCATCGCAAGGGATGGTGCCTGTTCAAGATGGGCTGCAAAGGGCCGGAGGCGAATTACAACTGCCCCACGGTTCGCTGGAATGGCGCGACCAGCTGGCCGGTGAAGTCCGGCCACGGGTGCATCGCGTGCGCTTCGTCGCGGTTCTGGGATACCAAGTCGCCGTTCTACGAGCGGCTGCCGCATCCGGCCGGCTTCGGCGTGGACGTGACGGCGGGCGAAATCGGCTGGACGGTAGTGGGCACAGTGGCAGCGGCCACGGCGGCCCATGCGGTGGGCCATGTCATACGCAATCACTTCCATCCGGGCGAGGACGAGACCGGCGCTCCGGAACAGACTGAAAAACAAACCACGGAGGTGAGGTAAATGGCACGCGTGGTCATTGATCCGGTTACGCGCATTGAAGGCCACCTCCGCATCGAGACGGAGGTGAACGGAGGCCGGGTGACGGACGCCTGGAGCTCCGGCACCATGTTCCGCGGCATCGAGCTGATTCTTCGGGGTCGGGATCCCCGAGAGGCGTGGATCTGGGCGCAGCGCATCTGCGGCGTCTGTACAACCGTGCACGCGCTGGCCTCGGTCCGCGCCGTGGAAAACGCTTTGGGGATCGAGGTTCCCGACAACGCTCGGCTGGTCCGCAACATCATCGCGGGTTCACAGAATGTTCACGATCACGTTGTTCACTTCTACCATTTGCACGCGCTCGACTGGGTCGACGTCACTTTGGCCCTGAAAGCCGATCCGGGAAAGACTTCGCAGCTTGCGCAGTCGATCTCGGACTGGCCCAAATCGAGCACGGTCTACTTTAAGGGTGTCCAGGATCGCGTCAAGGCCCTGGTGGCCAGTCGGCAGTTGAGCCTTTTTAGCAGCGGTGACTGGGGACACCCTGCTTACCAGCTGCCGCCGGAAGCGAACCTGCTTGCTGTCGCGCATTACATCGAGGCGCTTGATATGCAGCGGGACTTTATTCGCATCCACGCGGTCCTGGGCGGTAAAAATCCACACCTGCAGACCTACCGGGTGGGTGG